>JAKSCJ010000421.1 GCA_022360675.1 Lysobacterales bacterium | reverse complement strand
GCCCGCGATTTGAAAGACGATATCGAAAGCTTAGCCGGTGTGCTTGAAGTGACCATCGGCGGCGATCGTGAAGAGTTGATGGATATCCTGGTGGAGCCGCAGCTTTTAGAAAGTTATGAGCTGGATTTTGTGCAGGTCATCAACTCCATCTCGAACAATAATCAGCTGGTGGCCGCAGGCGCGGTAGACACCGGTAATGGTCGACAAGTCTTAAAAGTGCCCGGTGTGGTGGAAACCGTCGACGATTTACTGGGCATGCCCGTAAAGAGTGTTGAAGGTACGGTGGTTACCCTGGGTGATGTGGCACAAATCCGCAACACCTTTAAAGACCCTGAAAGTTTTGCCCGTGTGGGCGGCGGCACCGCTATGGTGCTGGAAGTGAAAAAGAAAGTGGGGGCGAATATCATCGCCACCATCGAGCAAGTGCAGGCACTGGTTAATGAGCGTCAAGAAGCTTGGCCGCCAGGTTTGGAATACCGCTTTATTCTCGATCAATCGACCCAGATTGAAACCATGCTGCGCGACCTACTTAATAATGTTTTAAGTGGCATTATTTTGGTGATGATTATCGTTTTAGCGGTGATGGGTTTACGTCCTTCATTGCTGGTGGGTTTAGCCATTCCCGGTTCATTCTTAGCCGGTATTTTGATCCTCGGCATGATGGGCTACACCTTAAATATTGTGGTCTTGTTTAGCCTGATCTTGGTGGTGGGAATGCTGGTGGACGGGGCCATTGTGGTTATTGAGCTGGCCGATCGCCGTCTGAAGCAAGGCATGGGAGTGAAAGCGTCGTTTACCTACGCGGCTTCGCGCATGGCATGGCCGGTGATCTCGGCGACAGCCACCACCTTGGTGGTCTTCATGCCACTGATGTTTTGGCCGGGTGTGGTGGGGCAGTTTATGAAATATCTGCCAGCTACCGTCTTAATTTGCTTAACCTCGTCGCTGTTTATGGCGTTGATCTTCATGCCTGTTTTAGGTGCCATGATTACCAAGCCCAGCAAGGCACCGGTGGCGGTTTCTGATGAATACAGCTTGCCCGATACACGGTTTAATAACGCGTACCGTGGCGTGTTAAGTGGCCTTTTGGCGCGGCCATTACTGACCTTTATCGTTGCTATCACCATCGTGTTCAGCATGTTTGGTGCGTACAGTGTGTTGGGTCGCGGCGTTGAGTTCTTCCCCGATGTTGAGCCCGAGCAGGTCTTGGTTCGCTTGCATGCCCGTGGTGATTTATCGATTTATGAGAAAGATGCCTTATTACAGGAGGTGGAATCTCGCTTATTGGATATGCCCGGCCTGAAATCCATTTACGCCCAGAGCTTCAATAATGGTGGCAACGAGCGCGCTGAAGACGTGGTGGGTGAAATCCAATTCCAATTAAAAGATTGGCAGTTCCGCGATAAAGCGGCCGATCTATTGGCAGAAATGGAGCGTCGCACGGCCGATATCGCAGGGGTTCAGCTGGAATTCCGTAAGGCTGAAGACGGCCCGGTTCAAGGTAAGCCGATTCAGCTGCAAGTCAGCGGCTACAGCAACGACGATATTTATCCCGTGGTATCGCGTATTCGCGAAATGATGGATGGTATCGATGGTTTCCAAGCAGTGGAAGACAACCGCCCGTTACCCGGTATCGAATGGCGCTTGAAGGTAAACCGTGAAGAAGCCGCACGTTATGGTGCCGATATCGCCTTGGTTGGCAACGCCGTACAACTCATTACTGCGGGTATTAAGGTTTCCGATTACCGCCCCGATACCTCGGATGAAGAGGTGGATATTCGTGTTCGCTTCCCCAAAGACAAACGTCACCTCGATCAGCTCATGCAGCTGCAACTCAGCACGAACTACGGCATGGTGGGGCTGGCTAATTTTGTCGACCTGGAACCGGCGCAAAAAACCGGCACTTTAAACCGCGTAGACGGACGCCAAGTGATCACCATTCAGGCTGAAGCGGCCGAGGGTGTGTTGGTGAATGACCTCGTGGTTGCCTTGCAGGCCGAGATCGACACCTTAACCTTACCCCAGGGCCTGCGCCTGAACTTTAAAGGTGAAGACGAACAGCAACGCGAAACCGGAGCCTTTTTGGGTAATGCTTTCGCCATCGCGATTTTCTTGATGGCGCTCATCTTGATTACCCAGTTCAACAGCATTTACCAAGCTTTGTTAGTGCTGTCGGCAATCTTCTTGTCTACTGCGGGCGTTTTGCTGGGCTTAATGATTACGAACCAGCCCTTCGGTATCGTGATGGTAGGCTTGGGAATTATTGCGCTGGCGGGCATCGTGGTGAATAACAATATCGTACTGATCGACTGTTACAACGACTTGCGAGAGCAAGGCTACGAGCCTGTGAAAGCAGCCTTACACACTGGCAGCCTGCGTTTACGCCCGGTGTTATTGACCGCCATGACAACGGTGTTGGGCTTGATGCCGATGGTGTTGGCGATGAATATCGATTTCATCAATCGCCAGATCAGCTTCGGTGCGCCTTCGACTCAATGGTGGACTCAGCTGGCCAGTGCGATTGCCGGTGGTTTGAGCTTTGCCACTTTGCTCACGTTGCTTCTGACACCCTGCATGTTGGTTTTAGGCGAGCGGGTGTTTAATCGCTCCAAGAAAGTGGGGCCAACGGAACGGCCCCAGTCTGAGCCCCAGTTGGAGCAAGCCGCCGCTTAAGCCGACTGTGCTTGAGCATATTCATCGCTTTATATTGTTACTACATCGCCTTTCTCTCTCTGCGATATTCAGCGCCACCTCTGGGTGGCGCTTTTTTTTGCTATTTATCCGGTACTTAGCGCAGTTAATCGATAGTGGTATTTGCTCAATGAGAACTGTTGTCATTCGTGCGATACACTGGTGTTATCTCAATTCCCTTCGGCTGAGTATCGACGATGAAATCATTATTCCTTTGCCTGGCCTTATCGCTCCCAGCGGTAAGTTGGGGCCATGGCGTTCCTAACGACTCCATTCTTAAATCTGAGCAAACGCAATTGCGTAAAGACGTGCTGAATGAGGCTTCCGCTTTACTCGGTTTATTCGAAGACAAAAGCCAGATTTTAAAAGCGTTTGAGAGTAAAGAGCGTAGCGCGTGGACCAATTTACCGGTGGGTATCGTGCCACGGGGCGGTGTAAGTATTGGTGCGATGAATGAAATACAAAGAATTCAACTGCATCGGCTGTTGTCGAGTGTATTAAGCGCCCAGGGGTATTTGAAAACCACCGGTGTGATGCATCTAGACAATATCTTAGAGCGCTACTTCAATATTCCGCGCCTGAAATGGAGCCACAAGGCGTATTACTTTACTTTTTGGGGCCAGCCCGACGCGGAAAAAGCCTGGGGTTTCAAGCTAGAGGGGCATCATTTATCGCTAAATTTCACCTTCCACGATCTACAAATTCATGCTCAACCTATGTTCCTGGGCTCGGATCCGGCGGAAATTCGTGAGTCGGAATATGCGGGTTGGCGGGTTTTCGGCGAGGAAGAAGATTTGGGTTTTCGCTTACTGGCAAGCTTGAATAATCAGCAACAGCAGCAAGCGATACTTGAGCGTGAGGTGCCTGAAGATATTCTTACCAACCCCAACTCCTCGCAACGCTTAAGTGAGTACTGGGGCTTGGCGGCGAAGTCGATGAACGCGCGGCAACGTTATCATCTAATGGCCATCGTGAACGAATACCTCAATAATTTAGAGGCACCCCTGGCCGAAGCAATCCGAAGCCAATTGGATGAAAAAGCTATCGATGCGATTCATTTTGCCTGGATTGGCGCTACTGCTCGGGGCGATCGTTACTACTATCTGATCCACAGCCCACGCTTTATTATTGAGTTCGATAACCACGATAACCATGTGCACACCATTTGGCGCGATAAAGCCAACGATTTCGGTGGTGATGCTTTAAAAGCGCATCTACAACATAGCGAGCATCACCAATAGCGCGGTGTTTGCTTTGTGCGTTGATTGGTCTGAAATAGGCTGCCGAATAAGGACGCTCAGGTAGCCCAGAGATAACGCATCAACACTTGGTCTAAACCCTCGGCATAACCATTAGGAATACTGTGGTAAGGCTTAAAGCCAAAGCGTTGGAAGAAGGGGGCCGAGTGCTGACTGGTATCTAACAGTACGCACCAAGCTGGTTTTTGTTGCTTGATAACATCGAGTCGATACTGTAACAATTGTGCGCCTAAGCCACGACGATGTTGGTTTTGCGTCACCATTCCCCAAGCTAAGTACGCCAGACCAAATTGATCGACTCTAAAGCCACCACAGGCCAAGATTTTTTGATTCTCGGCCAGGCAGTAAAAATGCGGCTGATGTTGAGCTAGAAAACGCTCAAACAATGGCCGTTCGTGAGCGGCGAAGTATTTTGGATAATTGCTGTCGAACAGTGCCAAGCACTGCTGTTGATCGGCGGTGTTGTAATTTTTGATCACCATATGGATATCCTCGCGACGATGACGGTTCCCTGCGCTAATGTGAGCTTGCTATTCCTGTAAACCGGTTAACTTTGTGAACTACTTAAGCCAGCTACGTTTTGTCTGCGATATTTTTTATTCAGTATGCATAAAAAAAGCCCCCGGACCAAAGTCGCGGGGGCTTTTTTTCTATCGATTGCTTTAGCGGCTCAAACTACCGCACGGGCAGGTCGGGCCGTTAATGCGCACCACCGAAGTGGTGCGTCGATAGACTTTTCCGAAGAAACTTAGCTCGCTTGGCGTTCGCGGGTTTCTGCAATCACTGCTTCAGCAATGTTGTTCGGGCAAGCGGCGTAGTGTGAGAACTCCATAGAGAACTGACCACGACCCGCGGTGATGGTACGCAGATCACCAATGTAACCGAACATTTCGCTCAGAGGTGCGTCGGCTTTAATACGCACACCAGTGGGGCCTGCTTCTTGAGACTTGATCATGCCGCGACGACGGTTCAAGTCACCAATGACGTCACCCACGTGATCCTCTGGAGTGAACACGTCCACTTTCATGATGGGCTCAAGAATTTGCGGACCTGCTTTCGGCATGGTTTGACGATAAGCGGCTTTCGCTGCAATTTCGTAAGCGATAGCTGAAGAGTCAACCGCGTGGAAAGCACCGTCGATCAGGGTGACTTTCACGTCCAGCAGCGGGTAACCGGCCAGAGGACCTTTGTCCAGGCTGACTTTGAAGCCTTTCTCAACCGCAGGCCAGAATTCGCGAGGTACGTTACCACCAACCACTTTGGATTCGAATTCGAAACCAACGTTTTGCTCGGCAGGCTCAACGATGTAGTCGATTTTCGCGTATTGACCAGAACCACCAGACTGTTTCTTGTGGGTGTAGCTGTCTTCAACCAAGCGAGTAATGGTTTCACGGTAGGCCACTTGCGGCTTACCAACGATCACTTCAACACCGTGGGTACGCTTCAGGATATCGACTTTAATGTCGAGGTGAAGCTCACCCATACCTTTAATGATGGTTTCGCCGCTGTCTTCGTCGGTTTCAACACGGAACGACGGATCTTCGGCGATCATTTTACCCAGCGCAACACCCAGTTTTTCAGCGGCGCTCTTATCCTTCGGTGTGATGGATACAGAGATTACCGGATCGGGGAAGACCATGGGCTCGAGGGTGGCTGGTTGCTTCGGATCACACAGGGTGTGACCGGTTTGCACGTTCTTCATACCCACAATGGCGACGATATCGCCCGCTTGGGCTGAATCCAGCTCTTCGCGAGAATCGGCGTGCATTTCCACCAGGCGACCGATACGCTCGGTTTTGCCGGTGAAAGTATTCAAGATGGTGTCACCTTTCTTCAGCGTACCGGAGTAGATACGGGTAAAGGTGAGGGCGCCGAAACGGTCGTCCATAATTTTGAACGCCAAAGCGCGCAGCGGTTTTTCCGGATCAACGTCAGCGAAACCACCGGTTTCGTTACCTTCCAGATCCACTTCGGGTTGCGGCTTAACTTCGGTGGGGTTGGGCAGGTAGTCGATCACTGCGTCCAGAACCAGCTGTACGCCTTTGTTCTTGAACGAAGAACCACAGTAAGTGGGGAAGAACGACAGATTAATGGTGCCTTCGCGAATGCAGCGTTGCAGAGTTTCCAGATCAGGCTCTTCGCCTTCCAGATATTTCTCCATCACTTCATCGTCTTGCTCGATCGCAGTCTCAATGAGTTTTTCACGCCATTCAGCGGCCAGTTCCTGCATATCTTCAGGAATGGGCTTGATTTCGTAGTTGAACGGGTCGTCAGAACCTGCCCAGATCCACGCTTCGTTGCGCAGCAGGTCAACGATACCGACGAAGTCGTCTTCGGTGCCGATGGGCAGCGTCATGACCAGCGGGTTAGCGCCCAGTACGTCTTCAACTTGTTTAACAACGCGGTAGAAGTCAGCACCCAGACGATCCAGCTTGTTAACGTAGATCAAACGAGCAACTTCAGATTCGTTCGCGTAGCGCCAGTTGGTTTCGGACTGGGGCTCTACACCGCCGGAACCGCAGAAAACGCCCACGCCGCCATCTAATACTTTCAAGGAACGGTACACTTCGATGGTGAAGTCAACGTGTCCTGGGGTATCGATGATGTTGAAGCGGTGGTCTTTCCAGAAACAGGTGGTGGCAGCGGACTGAATGGTAATGCCGCGCTCTTGCTCCTGATCCATGAAGTCGGTGGTGGCCGCACCATCGTGCACTTCACCGATTTTGTGAATTTTACCGGTCAGTTTCAGAATACGCTCAGTGGTGGTGGTTTTACCTGCGTCCACGTGCGCAAAAATGCCGATGTTACGGTACCGGGAAAGATCAGTCATGGTCGTTCTCTAAAAGTTACCTACAATTAAGACTGACCGAAGTACATACTTGGTCAGCCGGTCCATTGAAGCTGTCTAAGGAAAATACAGCACAGCGGAAGGCCGTGCTGGAGTGTAGGAGCAACACCACTAATGATCAGCACCGCGAGGCTTTGTGGTGGCAAGGCCAAACAGGCATTCCCGATCACAAGTTCGAAGTGCTGGTAAAGCATCCAGTAGTCGCTGGCGACACTCAACGTTTGGCAGGTTTTAACCACCTGCAGCTCAGCCCGTTATTTTCGCACGACTTTGCAAAAGATTGCTAGTCCTTGGGGGCTTGCTATCCACTTTTTGTCTATTTAAAGCGGTTTTTTCCAAAAAAAGAGTGAATACAGCGCTCTGGACGGGCGGAACTGTTTCTTTGTACAGCCTACTTATGGTGAATAATCGGCTGTTGTTCGAGCCAACGACAAATCACAGCGCTGAAATAAGCGAAGGCCGCCAATGATATGACGGCCTTGATGCTGGTTAAAGCCTGCGGTAAATCGCGCTCTTCATTTAAGAATAGAGCGAAGAAAATGAAGCGTGCCTGGTGGATTTACTGTTTGTTACGCGGAATCTGCACATTACCGCCTACATCGTCAAAACTGATGCCGCCGCTGCCGTCGTTGCTGACAATGAAATCGCCGCCGATTTGGTCGACTTCGATATCACCAGAGCTATCGTCTTCAATGTGGACATGGCTGGCGATGTCTTGAAGTTCAATATCGCCGGAGCGATCGCTCATCACGGTGACCTCGCCTTGAATACCGCGCATATTGATGTCGCCCGAACGATCGGATTCCACCACCACATCACCTTGATGCTCGACCACTTTAAGGTCGCCCGAGCGGTCGCGTAAGGTCACCAAGCCGCCAGTGTTGTGTAAGGTGACGTCGCCGGAGCGATCCTGCACGGTAATACCGCCATGGATATTGTCGATTTCCACATCGCCGGAGCGATCTTGTACCGATAAGCCCATTGCCGAAGGCATGGCGATCTGCACATCGACATAGGCAACGCGCATTTGCTCAAAGAAGCTCCAGTTGGCTTCCGGGCGCTCCATCACCAGGCTGGAGCCTTGGGTGGTGATGTCGTATTCCAAAGCATCTAATGCCGACTCTTTCGACGCGCAAATACGGCCTTTGATACGCACCTCGTCGGCGCCATCAACACCTCGGATTGCTTCGTCGCCGGCGCGCGAAATCAATTGTAGATCTTGTAAGGCACTGGCATCGACGGTGTGATCGAAAGTGCGACTGTATGGGCAGTTGTCGGCCTGGGCAAGAACGGGAGCGCACAGCAGTAAAGCAGCAATGGCTTGGTGAATACGCATAGGAAAGATTCCTTTTTTAAATTGGGAAATTGAAAACCTGGGAAATTGAAATCGTTCTGCTGTATTCAGATGCTGCTACTGAAGAAAGGGTTTAAAGGGTTTAAGAAAAACTGAGCGGTAATGGTGATCTTGAGCCGAAAAAAGGCCGGGAGATCCCGGCCTTTCATGCTTTTTACTGGATCGTTTACCTGATGCTGTATAAAAACACAGTATCGGGTAAAGCTTACAGGATTTCGAATACGCCAGCCGCACCCATGCCGGTGCCAATACACATGGTGACCATGCCGTACTTGCCGCCTTCGGCGCGCATGGCGTGGATCATTTTGGCGCTCAAAACCGCGCCGGTGGCACCCAAGGGGTGGCCCAGAGCGATAGCACCGCCTTTGGGATTCACCTTGCTGGGATCTAAGTCCACATCTTTAATGACGGCTAAGGCCTGAGCGGCAAACGCTTCGTTCAGCTCGATCCAGTCCAATTGGTCTTTGCTGATGCCGCTTTGCTTCAGTACTTTCGGAATTGCCGCGATGGGGCCAATGCCCATTACTTCGGGTTCAACGCCGGCCACCGAGAAACCACGGAATACCGCCAGAGGTTCCAGGTTTAATTCCTTCACCACTTTCTCGCTCACCACCATTAAGGCGGCAGCGCCGTCACTCATTTGCGAGCTGTTACCGGCAGTTACGGTGCCATCGGCCTGGAATACCGGGCGTAACTTAGCCAGTGCTTCGGCAGTGGTGCCACGGCGCGGGCCTTCGTCGGTATCCACCACATGCTCGACCACACGAACGGCACCCGATTGCAGATCGGGAACGTGGCTTTGCACGGTGTAAGGCACAATTTCAGGGAAGCCCGAACCATCGATAGCTGCCAGCGCTTTGCGATGACTGTCGAAGGCGAACTGATCTTGATCTTCGCGGCTGATGCCCCAGCGTTGGCTTACTTTTTCGGCAGTAATACCCATGCCGTAGGCGATGGCCACGTTTTCGTCGTTGCTGAATACATCGGGGTTCATGGCGATCTTGTGACCCATCATGGGCACCATCGTCATGCTTTCGGTACCGCCGGCGATCATCACCTCAGCTTCGCCTAAGCGAATACGATCGGCGGCGCTGGCAATGGTTTGCAGGCCAGACGAGCAAAAACGATTGACGGTAACACCGGGTACGTTATCGGGCATGCCAGCCAACAGCACACCAATGCGAGCCACGTTCATGCCTTGCTCGGCTTCGGGCATAGCGCAACCGATAATCACATCTTCAACGCGCGCGGCATCTAAGCCAGGTGTGGCACTGAGCGAATGGCGCAGCACATGGGCCAATAGATCGTCGGGACGGGTATTGCGGAAATGACCTTTATGCGCCTTGGCGACAGGGGTGCGTACCGCTGAGACAATATAAGCTTCTTGCATGGTGTTGCTCCTAGTTACGCAGCGGTTTGCCGGTTTTCAGCATATGGGCAATGCGTTCTTGGGTCTTGGGCTGAACCGCCAGCGCCATAAAGTGCTCTTGCTCCAGTTTTAATAACCAATCTTCGCCAACTTCAATACCACGATCGATACCGCCACCACTGATTACGGTGGCAATGCGGTGGCCAATTTCACGATCGTGATCGGAAATAAAGTGACCTTCGTGCATGTTTACCAGCATCATATCTAACGTGGCCACACCAATTTCGCCCGGCATACTGAAACGCTGATTACGCAGCGGCGGGCGATAGCCAATTTCGCTCATAGCTTTGGCCTGCTCGATGGCCACATGCAGTGTTTCATGGCTGTTCATAATGATGGTATCGGTGGGGCGCAGGTAACCCATTTCACGTGCTTCGTGGGCACTACCGGCCACTTTGCCCATGGCGATGTTCTGATAGAACTTCTGCAACAGGGCAAAGGCGTCGCCAGCGTGGGTCCATTGCTGGGCACGCAGAGCCATTTCTTTCAGGCCGCCGCCAGCAGGTAGTAGACCAACACCCACTTCGACTAAGCCCATGTAGGATTCATGCGCTGCGACCACATGCGAACAATGCATAGCCAGCTCGCAACCGCCGCCCAAAGCCATACCGCGCACGGCAGCAATGGTTGGAACACTGGCGTATTTCAGTGCCATCACGGCTTTTTGGAAGTCGGCTAACATGCCGCGCACGCTATCGGCATCACCCGCTTGCAGGGCAGCGCCAGCACCGGCTAGATCGGCACCAACACAGAACGGCTCGCGTTCTTGCCAAATGACTAAACCACGGTAATCGCGCTCGGCGATATCAACGGCTTTCAGCAAGCCTTGGATAACACCGACGCTCAGCGCGTTCATTTTAGAGCGGAAGCTTAAAATGGCAACGTCGTTATCCAAGGTCCACAGGCGTACCGCGTCATCTTCAAAGATGGTGGTGCCGGCATTGCGCTGTTCACCCACTAATAACTCGGGTTGCAGCTGACGTTGGTAAACGGCTAAATCGGAACGTGCAGCCACGGTTTCGCGGCTGGCGGAGTACGAACCCTCGGGGCTGTGTACGCCATCGCGACCGTCGGTGACCCAGGCGGGCAGGGCCGCATCGCTCATGGTTTTACCCGCAGCGATATCTTCGTTAATCCACTCGGCCACTTGTTGCCAACCGGCGGCTTGCCAGATTTCAAACGGACCTTGTTTCCAGCCGTAACCCCAGCGAATGGCTTGGTCGATTTCGCGGGCGCTATCGGCAATATCGCCCAAGAAATAGGCGCAGTAGTGGAATAGATCGCGGAAAACCGACCACAAAAACTGCGCTTGCGGGTGGCTGTGAGCGCGTAAACCAGCCAATTTCTTAGCAGGGTCGCGTTCTTTCAGCAGCGCTTGGACCTCGGGATCGAGTTCAGCAGCGCTGGCGCGGTAGTCTTGTTGATCTAAGTCCAGTACCTCGATGGTGCGGCCTTTTTTACGGTAGATACCGACACCGGTTTTTTGACCTAAAGCGCCCTGATCCACCAGCTTCTGCAGCCAGGCGGGAACCGTGAAATAGCTATGCCACGGATCATCGTCCAGGGTGTCTTTCATGGTGCTTAAGACGTGGATCATGGTGTCTAAGCCCACCACGTCGGAGGTGCGGTAAGTCGCACTCTTCGGACGACCGATGGCCGGGCCGGTGAGGGCATCCACCACATCGAAACCCAAGCCCGATTGGCCGGTGTGATACATGGTAGAAAGCATGGAGAACACACCAATACGATTACCGATGAAGTTCGGCGTATCTTTGGCGCGGACCACGCCTTTACCCACGGTGGTGGTGAGCAGGCTTTCCAAGCGATCCATCACAGCGCCGTCGGTACCGGCATGGGGAATTAATTCCACCAGGTACATATAACGGGCAGGATTGAAGAAATGCACGCCTAAGAATTGCGAGCGCATGGCTTCGGGCAGTACATCGGCCAAGCTGGTAATGCTTAAACCCGAGGTGTTCGAGGCTAAGATCACATCGTCTTTTAAGTGGGGTACCACTTTACCGTAGAGATCTTTTTTCCAGTCCATGCGCTCGGCGATCGCTTCGATCACCAGATCGCAACCGGCCAGTTGCTCCAGATCACCTTGGTAATTGCAGGCTTGCAGAATTTTGCCCACATCGCGGTAACCCAAGGGCGCGGGCTTTAATTTGCCCAGGCGTTTAATGGCTTCATTCACCAGCCCGTTGGGATTGCCTTCTTTGGCGGGCAGTTCATACAACAGGGTATCGATTCCGGCATTCACCAAATGGGCGGCAATTTGTGCCCCCATAACACCGGCGCCAAGCACGGCTGCTCGACGGATGGGTGGGTTCGCAGACATGGGACTCCTTAACTAAGTAAGCGCTTAAAAGGTTGATAAAAAATTGATAACCGTACCAGCGGCGAGCAAGGGGTTGATCTTGCCACGAAGAAAAGCGGTGTGAACCTAGCACACCGCTTCAACAACAGCCCTGTTTGACTCAGTTGCTTCCCTCTGCCCTGCTGGTATGGGCCCGTCGCTACGGGAGTAATGCTTAGCTGGCTTCGCGCAGGGGCTCGCCGCCGTGCTGGCTATGATCGATGGCGTGATCCCAAGGGAATTCATCCACATCAATGGCCAGTTTGGTCAGGCGTTGTGCTTCGCGCACTAGCTCTGCTTGTTCCTCAGTGATCACTTTCTCAGCCACACCTTGGCTGGTGAGTGCCTGGCAATTATCGAAGCTCACCACTTCACGGTAGGCGTTCTTCAGTAAACGCTCCACCGGTGCCGCTTTTAAGGTGGCGCTGAAGGCTTGGTTCAAAATGCCAGTGGCATCGTCATCAAACGAGGTAAAGGTGCCTGCCACCAAACGCTGACGCGCTTCGGTGTCGGCCAGCAAAATGCGTGCAACGCGTTTGCCCAGGTAATCTGATGGTGGTGCATATTGGCGACCACGCGGCAGAATCAGGAAGCGAATCACCGGGCCTAAGAACTTCACCGGTAAATGGCGGCTCACTTCCACCAAGCGCTCTTGAATCAGATACAGGCTATCGCGCATACCCCAACGCAGTAAGGGTAAATCTTCTTCGTTACGGCCTTGGTCTTCATAACGTTTCAGCATCGCGCTGCAAAGATACAGGTGGCTCAATACATCGGCCAAACGACCCGACAGCTTCTCTTTGAACTTGAAGGTGCCACCCAAGGTGAGCAGAACAATATCGGAAATAAAAGTGAAGGCCGCACTTAAGTGATTTAAACGGCGATAGTAGTGAGCCACCGGACCATCGACGGGCGATGAACTAATGCGACCATTGGTGAGGCCCAAGGTGAAAGCACGCACTAAGTTGCTCACCACGTGCCCGATATGGCCGAAGAAAGCGCGATCGAACATTTTCACCGCATCGCGGCTATCGGTGGTGGCGGCTTCCATTTCCTTCAACAGCCAGGGATGGCAGCGAATCACGCCCTGACCGAAGACAATCATCGAGCGGGTGAGGATATTCGCGCCCTCTACGGTAATAGCCACCGGAATGGATTGGTACACATGGGCCAAGTAATTATTGGGCCCCATGATGATGCCTTTGCCGGCATGTACGTCCATAGCGTCGTTAATACACTGACGATTACCTTCCGTCAGTTGGTATTTCAAGATCGCCGACAGCACGCTGGGCTTCGCGCCTTGATCCAGAGCGACCAAAGTTAATTCGCGGGCGGCATCCATACGATAGGTGTTACCGGCAATGCGCGCCAGGACTTCTTCGATACCCTCAAAATAGCCGATGGGCATTTTGAATTGACGACGAACACGTGCATAAGCACCGGTCATCTTGCTGGACATCTTCGCGCCGGCCACGCCCAGAGCGGGCAGGGAAATCGCACGACCTGCGGCCAAAGACTGCATCAGCATGCGCCAACCTTGGCCCACACGCTCACGACCACCGATCACATATTCCAGCGGAATAAAGACGTCTTTACCCCGGGTGGGGCCATTCATGAATACGCCGCCGGTGGGGAAATGGCGATTGCCATTTTCCACGCCGGGTAAATGGCTGGGAATCAGCGCACAGGTGATGCCCAAGTCTTCTACATCGCCCAACAAACCATCGGGGTCGTAGGCTTTAAATGCCAAGCCAATCAGCGTCGCGATGGGGGCGAGGGTGATATAGCGTTTATCCCAATTCAGGCGGAAGCCTAAAACCTCTTTGCCTTCAAATACGCCTTTGCAGACCACGCCGCTATCGACCATAGACGCGGCATCGGAGCCTGCTGCTGGTGAAGTCAGGGCGAAGCAAGGGATATCGATACCCTTGGCTAGGCGGGGTAAATGGTAGTTTTTCTGTTCTTCAGTGCCGTAGTGCATCAGCAGCTCGCCGGGGCCTAAAGAGTTAGGCACCATCACACTAACGGCAGCGGTGGGGTTACGGCTGGCCAGTTTCATGACCACGGCTGAATTACCCTGGGCCGAGAAATCTAAACCGCCATACTGCTTGGGAATAATCATGCTGAAGAAGCGGTTATCTTTTAAGAACTGCCACATCTCGGGGGGTAGATCTTTACGCTCTTCGCTGATTTCCCAGTCGTCGATCATGCGGCACAGTTCGTCTACTGGGCCGTCGATAAAGGCTTGTTCTTCGGCACTGAGGCTGGGTTTAGGCGCGCTCAACAGCTGCTTCCACTCGGGTTTGCCGGTGAAGATTTGTGCATCCCACCAGGTGTTACCCGCTTCTAAAGCTTCGCGCTCGGTGTCGGATAAGCGTGGCAGCACGGCCTTAAACCACGCCAGTAAAGGCTTACTGATGACCTTTTGGCGAATGGGGGTCAGCGCAAAGAATACCAGCATGGCGCTGGTAATCACCATTAGGGTTGAGTAAATCGCCGAGGCATCAAGCCAGATGCCGGCAACCGATAAGGCCACGCCAGCCACGACCCACAACAATAATGCGGAACCGTGATAAGCCAGCGTAGCGGCGATGAGTCCAGTAATAACGACAAGCGCAAGCGTCATGTCAGCCTCCTAACAACGTCCTGGCTGTGCCAGTCGGGGTTGATGGTGCGGCGGCAGCATCGGCGGCGCTGAGGCCGGCGGCTGCGAAGCGCACCAAATGTTGAGCGATGGTTTTTGCATCAATATGAATTTGATTCATGTGCGAGAAATGGCCAGTGAAGTCGGCCATGGCATAGGTCAAAGCACCAATCACGAAATCTAAATGCCAGCGTAAATTAGCGGCATCCATTTCAGGTAAAGCCTGGGACATGGCGCGAGCAAAACGACGCATCACATGGCTGTAATGCTCGCGTAAGAAGCGGTGTAACTCGCGATCGTTCTCGGCATAAGCGCGCGCTAGCAGGCGTACAAAACGCATGCCGCCTAGGGCGTCGTCCCGGCTCATAATCAGCGCAGGCTCAATCAAAGCCTCGAGTAGTTGATCTAATGTGGCAGGTTTATCGTCTTGTGCTTCGAGTTGGTCGAGCCGTTTTAAACGCTCGCTATTTAACTCATCTAAGCGGCGCCGTAGCACTTCCCTCGCCAGGCCCAGCTTTGATCCAAAGTGATAATTCACCGCTGCCAGGTTGGCACCAGCTAATTCGGTAATTTGACGTAGCGGTGTTGTGGTAATCCCTTGTTGCGAAAACAAAGACTCCGCGGCGTCCAATAATTTTTGTCGGGTGTTCGCTGCCACTTAAACGCACATTTCAAACAAGTGTTTGAATCATACGTTTGAATTTGCCTTGGAGTCAAACGCTTGTTTGAAATACTTGTTTGAAAATCATCTTAAATGTCTTGAAATCAATGTTATAAGAGACTTTTCTCAAGTTAAATATGAGGCATGAGACTGTGTTGGTGGATGATTACCAAGCTGAGAAACTGTGGCTTAGCGATAAAATTGACGATAAAAAAGCGGCAATGCATTGAGTCCAAGGGCGCTTAGGTTTAGAATTTCGCCGATTTGCCGAACCCCCGCCACTGCGGGGCTAACTGGATGGAGTAGAACCTTGAGCGAACGTACCTTATCAATCATCAAGCCTGATGCTGTGGCCAAAAATGTGATTGGTGAAATCTACAGCCGTTTTGAAAAAGCGGGCCTGCGCGTTGTTGCCGCTAAAATGAAGCACCTGACCCGCGCTGAAGCTGAAGGCTTTTACGCTGTGCACAAAGAGCGCCCTTTCTTCAACGACTTAGTTGAATTCATGACCTCAGGTCCGGTAATGATTCAAGCCTTAGAAGGCGATAACGCAATTTTGCGTAACCGCGAACTGATGGGGGCTACTAACCCGGCAGAAGCCGAAGCCGGTACCATCCGTGCTGATTTCGCTGAATCTATCGATGCCAATGCCGTACACGGCTCTGACGGCCCCGATACCGCGAAAGTAGAAATCGAGTATTTCTTCTCAGCCGACGAGCTGTGCGCACGCTAAAATTGGGCCTTCTTAAAAGCGCATAGTAAAATGCGCTTGAACCCGATTAGCGAAACAAAAGCGACATCTATTTGGGTGTCGCTTTTGTTATTTTCTCGTTAAGTTTTTCACGATTTAAGCGCCTTGGCGCGAAAATTGCTGCAAAACCTGTCAATACGCTGCACGTTCCGTGCAAATCCCGCTATACTCTAAAAACCTACTCAGGTTTCAAGACCAGATACCAAACGTAATGAATGCACGCCCGCTTGCAAATGCGGCTCCTGTAAGTGCCGAAAGCCCGGAACAAGCTTCCGCTAAGGCCATTGAGATCGCCACTTCAGCAACCACTGCTGAGGCTTCTAATCCCACTCCGGTGAACCTTTTCAATTTCTCTTTACCTGGCATGGAGCAGTATTTCTCCGGCTTGGGCGAAAAGCCGTTCCGTGCTCGCCAAGTATTGAAGTGGATTTACCACCACGGCATTACCGACTTCAACGAGATGACCAATCTCAGCGCTAAGTTGCGTGATCAGCTCAATGCCAATGCAGTTTTGCGGCCACCCACGGTTATTAATGAGCACACCTCAGCCGATGGCACAGTGAAATGGTTGATGGGTTTAGAGGGCGGTAATGCGGTTGAAACGGTGTTTATCCCCGAGGCTAAGCGCGGCACTTTGTGTGTTTCTTCGCAGGTGGGTTGCTCATTAAACTGTAGTTTTTGCTCCACCGGCGCTCAGGGCTTCAACCGTAATTTGAGCACTGCCGAAATCATCGGGCAGGTGTGGTTGGCCGCTCAAGCCTTGGGCCATGAACGCCATGGCGGTCAGCGCATTACGAATGTGGTGATGATGGGCATGGGCGAGCCCCTGTTGAATTTCGATGCGGTGATTCCCGCCTTGCAACTGATGCGCGAAGATTTAGCGTTTGGTTTGGCGAATCGACGTGTCACGGTAAGCACTGCGGGCTTAGTACCCAAGATTGCCGAGCTCAGAGAGGCCGTCGATGTGGCTTTGGCGGTCTCGCTGCACGCGCCTTTCGATGAGCTGCGTAACGAGCTTGTACCCTTAAACAAGAAATATCCCATCGATGTCTTGATGAAAGCGTGTGCCGATTACGTGCGCGGGCGCAATAAACGCCATATCACCTTTGAATACACCATGCTCGACGGTGTGAACGATCAACCCGAACACGCGCGTAAGTTGGTGAAAATGCTACGGCGTTTACCCTCGAAGCTGAATTTAATTCCTTTTAATCCGTTCCCTGGGACAAAATACAACACTTCACCTTGGGATCGAATTGAAGAATTTCAAAGAATTATGCAACATAGTGGTATTATTACTACAGTTAGAAAAACCCGTGGTGACGATATCGATGCAGCTTGCGGCCAACTGGTGGGTCAGTTTATGGACCGAACCCGTCGAAGTCAGCGTATAAAAATGCAGCAGGAGCGTTCTTCTACATGATTCAGCCGCAACAGTGGGTGTTAAGTGCAATGATCGCAGCCGCGCTATTGGTGTCGGCTTGCGGTGGGGGTGGCGGTGTTCGTACGAGTTCAGAAGAAAAAACGAACCGTGCAGCCGAAGTGAATACACAACTGGGGGGCGCCTACTTACAACGTGGGCAATACGAGCAGTCCCTCGAAAAACTACAGAAAGCGATCAGCTACGACCCCAACTACGCTGCGGCACATTCCACCATTGCCATCTTATACGAACAAATTGGTGAGGTTTCTAAAGCCGAAACCCACCACAGGCGCGCCGTGCGCCTAGACCCAAAAGACGCGAATGCGCAAAACAATTTGGGTGCATTTTTATGCAAGATAGGGAAGTATCGGGAATCTGAAGAATATTTTGTTAATGCGGCTAATAATGCTTTCTACCACACACCAGAACAAGCATTAACCAATGCGGGTAAGTGTTTGCTGAGAGCAGACGAAAACGATAAAGCCGAGATTTACTTCAGACAAGCATTAACGGCAAAGCCCAATTTTCCTGATGCTTTGTTTTCCCTAGCTCAACTGAATTTGCACAAGGGTGAATCTTTGCGTGCGCGTGCGTTTTTGCAACGTTTCGAATCCATCGCTCCAGCATCCCCCGACTCGCTATTGCTGGGCTACCGTATCGAACGTGCCATGGGTGCGGATTCTGACGCTGAATCCTATGCCCAGAAATTAAGAGCACAATACCCAAATACGCCACAGGCATCACAACTACAAACACCATGAACCAGCCAAAACAACCGGATCGCCTCAGCCCTGGGCAGCTGTTACGCAGAGCCCGTACGACAAAACACTGGTCGGTGGAAGAGATTGGTCAGCGGCTAAAGCTACCGACCTCCGTCGTCAAAAAAATCGAACAAGATCAGTGCGATTTAAGCAGCGATATTTATCAGCGTGGTTATGCGGTCAATTACGCCCGCTTGCTTGATCTCGATCTCGATCACTTCAATAAGGTGTTAGGGGAAAAACAAGAAGAAGAAATCCCTTTATCCAATGCCTTATCGCAGCAAGTAGGCACTAAGCCCTCCGAGCGTTTGCTGACCTTCGCCACTTATTTCATTGGTACTGTGGTGGTGGCCATTCCTTTGGTGTGGTCGTTAACCGACGGTGCCGCCGATTTTTTCACTAAAAATACGCTGACCGCAGATACCACAGCACCTACTTTAGTGACGCCCGCGAATTCGCAGTCCAACGATACGGGTTTACCTGAAGATCCCTCGTTGGCACCGCCACAGCATAAACATATGAGCGCTTCAGTCGCGCCTTTAGGTGCACTGAACCCGCGTCCGGCAGCCAGTCAGGAATCTACAGTTAACGATACTGCAGTGTCTACTACCCCCGAGGCTGCGCAAACAGACGATGAATCTTTGCCTGCAGGCACTGAGCTTGAGTCGGTCGAAACCAGCAGTGTAGATGCGGTACAAGCTGATGTCGTTGCAGTGAACACGGCGGCTGCTCCTGTGGGTGATGCTTTATCGGGCGAGGCGCAATCTCCAGCGCAGGAAGCCTTGGCCCTGACGGTGCCAACACCACCTCTGCGTTTAAGTTTGCAGGGCGATAGCTGGGTTGAAATTACCGATGCCACTGGCCGTCGTTTGGAATACGATTTGGTACGTGGCGGTAGCACTACAGATTACGAAGGCGAAGCGCCGTATCGAATCTTGATTGGTAGTGCGACTGGTGTTGTTTTGGAACATCACGGTCAGTTGGTAGACTTGGCTCCGCATATTCGCGGTAATGTGGCGAGCTTTGAGTTGAACGGCACGCCCGTAACGGCCGTTGAAAGCGCTGACGACAACTCCGAATAAACGCTTAAAAGCACTGTAAAATACAGCGACCGCCGCATTTTTGCGGCGGTTTTTTTTGAATCTTCGCTTTAATGTAGTCAGTTGCTGTGCTTTGGCTGGTGCATGCAAGGCTTTATAAGTGGAGATTGACTGCATCGCTGCCGACTGCCGGTGGTGAGCGATAATTTAAGAAAACCGTAAAGGGTGGGATTATGACGCAGGCAATTCGCGGCATGCACGATACGCTGCCAGAAGAGATTGCCACTTGGCAACAAGTGGAAGACCAAGCACGCCGTATTTTTGAGCGTTATGGCTTCCATGAAATCCGTACGCCAATTTTGGAGAAGACGGAGCTTTTTACCCAAACTCTGGGTGAAGCCACCGATGTGGTGGAAAAAGAAATGTACACCTTCGCCGATCGTAATGACGAAAGTCTGTCGATGCGCCCTGAAGGTACTGCCAGCGTCGTACGCTCTGCGTTACAACATAGCCTTTTGCATGTGCTGCCCCAGCGCATGTGGTACCTGGGCCCCATGTTTCGCTACGAGAAACCACAGAAGGGCCGGGCACGTCAGTTCCACCAAATTGGGGTAGAGGTTTTTGGTGCCGCCGGCCCAGATATCGACGCTGAGCTACTGATGCTGACGGCGCGCCTTTGGCGTGAACTGGGTATCGCCGAGCACGTGCGTTTAGAAATTAACACTTTAGGTAACCCTGAAGAGCGTAAAAACTACCGTGAAGCGCTACAGGCGTGGCTGCGTGAACGCGCCGACCAGCTTGACGAAGATTCAAAGCGCCGCATCGAAACCAACCCATTGCGTGTCTTAGACACTAAAGACCCGCAAACCTTAGCTGCCATTAAAGATGTACCTTTATTGGCCGACTATCTGCAAGAAGAGTCCATCGCTCATTACGAAGGTTTGAAGGCCTTGCTTGATGCGGCAGGTATTGCCTGGGTTCATAATCCACGTTTGGTGCGGGGTTTGGACTATTACACCCACACCGTATTTGAATGGGTTACTGATCGCTTAGGCGCTCAAGGCACGATTTGCGCAGGCGGCCGCTACGACGGCTTGTGCGCATTGCACGGCGGTAAAGATGTGCCGGGCGTTGGTTTCGCCATGGGTTTAGAACGGGTGGTGGCCTTGGTTAATGAGTGCCAAGAAATTAAACCCCTGCACCCCCATGTGTATCTGATTATGGCGGGTGATGCTGCACTGCCTTATGGCATGGCTCTAGCCGAACGCCTGCGTAATGAAATTCCGGCTTTGCGCTTACAGAACCATATCGGTGGTGGTGGCTTTAAAGCACAGTTTAAGCGCGCCGACCGCTTTGGGGCTGAGTTCGCCATGATCATTGGTGACGACGAGGTCAATAATGGCCAAGCCGCATTAAAACCATTGCTGGCCGAGGGTGAGCAACAAGTTCTGGCAGAAGCCGATTTAATCACCTTTTTGCGTGAGCACGTTAAATAAAAGCCTCAAGAAATTAAACCTCCAGGCTAGAAACGCTCCGATCAAAAGCCTTAACGGCTTGAACCGAGTAATGGCCTGGAGCCTGGATCAATAGCCAGCTAACGAGAATTTAGCTGGCTTTAGGTAACACTGCGTACCGGTAAGCATGTGCATGTTGTATCATGCTGCCTTTGGAATAGACGAAGGATTCGGTGACAACGCACGCCCGCGTGTTGTTACTGTGGAGAATAATTGAATGGCACACGATATCTACGACGATCATGAACAGGGCGAACGCGTCCGCAAGTGGCTTTCTGAGAATAGTGCGAGCCTTGTGATCGGTGTTGTCGCCGCTTTTGCTGTGTACTTCGGCTGGGATCAATACTTAAATTTCCAAGCCAATCAAAAAATCCAAGCAGCACAAACCTACGAAGGTTTTGAAAGCAGCATTAACAGCAATCAAGTCGATGCAGCAGAGGCTCAGCTGAGTCAACTAGAAACGCATTACAGTGATAATTTGCTGGCCGACTTAGCCGCCTTGCGCTTAGCCGCAAAAATGGTGGAAGACGGTAATCTCGATCGCGCTACCAGCCTGCTTTCTGGTTTGCGCAGCAGCCAACACACTGGAATCGCAGATATCGCTGGCCTTCGTCTGGCGCGTCTTTTCATTGCCCGCGACCAAGCGCAACAAGCCTTGGATGTGATTGCCAGCGTCAGTGCTTCCGATGAGTTGGAAGCTGTGGTTGCCGAGGTCCGCGGCGATGCTTTAGTACGCTTGGGTCGTACCGACGACGCAAAAGCTGCCTACGAAGCTGCCGTCACCGCCATTGGCGGTAACCCACGCCCCGCTTTGGAAATGAAGCTGGAACACCTGAAGGCGGGGGATGCGCCTGTTGCGATGGAACAAGCTAGCTGATGATCAAACGTCTGCTCATCCTTTTACTGGCCTTTTCACTGAGTGGCTGTTCATTCTGGGACAAGCTATTCGGTGATGATGACAGCCCTGAAGCACCGTCGGAATTAGTGGAGTTCACCGAAACGCTTGAAACCAAAAAGGTTTGG
>JAKSCJ010000501.1 GCA_022360675.1 Lysobacterales bacterium | reverse complement strand
GCAAGGCTTTGGAAGGCCCACAGGCCGAACCTGAACCCACACCAGAACCCATTCCCGAACCGCCAGCACCAACGGTTACAGAAACAACGGCCAGCACTACCGATGAAGCCGTTGCCGAGGAAGCCAAGCCAGCACCTGCCACTCCACGACCCGTGTTTAATGAGCTACACGGTGCGCTTGAAAACCTGCTAAAAGCCCAACAACAGCAACAGCTACGCATGGGCGCTTGGAAGCGCTGGCAACAAAATTGGCTCAAGTTGAACAAACAACGTGCCCGTTTTAACGCTGCCGAAACGGAAATTGCCGCCAAGATCGAGCAAGGCCAACAGCAGATTCAACAGGCCCAAGAGCAACAACAGCAACGGCGTCAGCAAGCCCAAGAGCAATTACAAGAACAAATCAGCGCCCTGGCTGATGCCTTAGAAAAAGATCAACTCAAACAAGCGACCAAGCTTGAGCGCGCTTGTTTTCAGCTGATGCGCGATCAGCGCTTGCGGCCGTCGGGCCAATGGCGCGAGCTGCATGGCAAGCTGGAAGAACAACGCAAATACTTGAGTTGGTCGAATCAGCAACATCGTGAGCAACTCATCGACGAGGTGGAAGCACTAAAAAGTAGCGAGCTCCACCCCGACGCTTTGATTCAACGCCTGCGTGATGCGCGTCAAGCCTGGCAAAAGCTGGATGAAACCGAGCGTCATAGTGGTTTACGCGCCGGTCATAAGAGTTGGAATCAGTTCAACGATAGCTGCAATAAAATCATGGAAACGGTGAAACCTTTCCTGGATAAACGCAGCCAAGTGCGCAGTGAGCGCGCCACCATTCTGCGCGAGCTGGTGGAACAAACGCAGCAATTCTTGGCCGACGATTCCCTCAGCCACAAAGCGCTGCAAGAGCAACGCGGCAAGCTCATCAAAGCACTGCGTGAATTATCGGGCGTACCGCGCCAACAGCGCCAAGACTTAGCACAGCAAATTCGCGCCTTGCTGGACCAAATCGATGCCCGTCAAAAAGGTATCGAGCAAGCCGCCATTGCTCGCAAAGAACGCTTGATTCAAAAAGCAGCCGCTTTGGCCGAAGTGGAACTTCAAGAGGCCATCAGCCAAGCCAAAACGCTACAACAAGAGTGGAAAGGTGCTGGTTTTATTCGGCGCGGCCAAGAACAAAAACTATGGACGCAGTTCCGCAGCCATATCGACCCTCTCTTCAAGCAACTCGACACGGCCCGCGAGCAGCGCCAAGCCGAGCACAAGGCACAACAACAGGCTTGGCAAGCCTTAGTGGATGAAGCCAGCGCGCTGTTGGAGTCATGGCAAGCGGCCGCCGCCAGCTCTGCGGGTGATGCCGACAAACACAACGAATTCAAATCCCAGTGGCAGTTACTACAACAACGTTGGAACGAAGCCCAGGTACGCGCCAATGGCTTAATTAAGCGCTGGGAACAATTACGCCAAGCGGTAGCTACGCTAGAGAAAAACCAGCAGGCCCACCAAGACCTGCAGCAGCACCAACATCATTGGCAGCGTGCCGATGCTTGGCAGCAATGGGCCCAGGCAACCGTGACTGGTAGCGAAGCGGCAGCGCCTGCTGCTGAATCGGACTATCAGCGCCAATGCGCTGAGCAATCGGGTGAGTCATTGGCCGCGCTGATGAATCAGCAACAGGCAGAAGCCGCACAACTCTGCCTGGCGATGGAATTTTTATCGGGTCTGGATTCTCCGGCCGATCAACAACAGGCACGGATGGCCTATCAAGTTGAGCGCTTAGCGCAAAGAATGGTGCAAGGTGCCGAGCACAATCCGCGCCACGAACTGCAACAGCTCGAACAACAGTGGTTTGCCATACAGCCGCTGCATCCCGAGCAGTATCCGGCTTTCGCTCAACGTTTTCGCGCCGCCTGGGAGGTGGCCATTAAAACGCTTTAATCGAAATAACAATATGACAAAACGACAACTCAGCCTCTTTTTGCTGCTGCTCTGTGCTTGGGCGAACCCGAGCTGGGCCGCCGAGTCGGCCGAACATTACGGTTTTGTATCGGTGCTACCACCGATTATCGCTATTGTTTTGGCGCTCATCACACGGCAGGTATTACCGTCCATCTTCTTAGGTCTATGGCTCGGTGCTTGGGCTCTACACGACTTCAGCTTCAGCGGTTTGGGTGCCAGCTTGTTAGAGAGCTTCCAAACCTATGTGCTGAACTCGTTTACCGATCCAGACAAAGCCGCCATCATTTTGTTCTCACTGATGGTGGGCGGCATGGTGGGCATTGTTTCCGCCAATGGCGGCATGACCGGTGTGGTGGAACGCATTAGCGGCTGGGTTCGCGATGTGCGTAGCGCTTGTACTGCCACGGCGGTTTTGGGCCTGGCCATCTTTTTCGATGACTACGCCAATACGTTGATCGTGGGTAACACCATGCGGCCACTCACCGACGCCAACCGGGTTTCGCGCGAAAAACTGGCCTACTTGGTGGATTCCACCGCTGCCCCCGTGGCCTGCGTCGCTTTAGTCACCACCTGGATTGGCTACGAAGTGGGCTTGGTGCAAGATGCCATTAGCGATATCAGCGGTTACGATCAACCCGCCTACTTGGTGTATCTGAACAGCCTGGCCTACAGTTTTTATCCGTTCTTGGCCTTGTTTTTTGTCTTCTTAGTGAGCTGGACAGGGCGCGATTTTGGCCCCATGTTGGCTGCCGAACAACGCGCACGCCAGGGCGGCCCGGTGAGTGCTTCTTCTGCCGAAGAACAACAGCAAGCAGCGCAAGAACACGAATTAACTACAGGCAAAAGCTCAGGCGCTATCAACGCCATTTTGCCCGTTTTAGTTCTAGTGGGCACCGTGATGTATGGCCTGTGGCATACAGGCACCGCGTCTTTATTAGCCGATGATCCCAAGCTGACAGAATTTGGCCTGCGCGATGTTATCGGCGCTGCCGATTCCTACAAAGCCTTAATGTGGGGTTCGCTACTGGGCGTGTTAACGGCATTCACCATCACCACCGCTCGGCGTATTTTAAGTTTAGAGGCCACCATTCAAGCGTGGTTTAGCGGCATTAAAAGCATGCTGATGGCGATGATTATTCTGCTGTTGGCTTGGTCTTTAAGTGCCGTTACTGAAAACCTTGGCACCGCCCAATACCTGGTGGAGATCCTGCCCGATGCGCTGGCCCCCGGTTTACTGCCCGCTCTGGTGTTTATCTTGGCAGCCGCCACCGCATTTGCCACCGGCTCCAGTTGGGGCACGATGGGTATTTTGCTGCCTTTAGTGCTGCCATTGGCCTGGGCTTTATTGGGTAAAAACGATATGAGCAGTCCCGAGCACTGGCACATTATTTATAGCTCAGTGGCCGCCGTGCTCACCGGTGCGGTGTGGGGGGATCATTGCTCGCCCATTTCCGATACCACAATTTTGTCGTCCATGGCTTCTGACTGTAACCATATCGAACATGTGCGCACTCAGCTGCCCTATGCCATGTTGGTGGGCATGACCACCGTGGTGGTGTGCACCATTCCGGCCGGTTTTGGCATGCCATGGTGGGCGTGCATGGCCATCGGTGCCGCTTTATTAAGCGCCGTGTTATGGAAGTTTGGCCGCCGAGCCGAAGCTTAAAAACGCACAAAAAGATACCCGACGCAGAAGCCATAACGCTTCTGCGTCGCTATCGGTTTTGCCATCGCTACGTTTTATCGCCACCCACAGCCATGACGATAAACACAATATATCGACCCACACTCACTTATGATGGGCGTTGGCTAGAAGCAAAACGCTAGCACCAACACCCGCATTCTCGTCGACCACGAATTACTCAAGTTATGAACGCCACCAGTAGCCCATTTCGCCCGCCCTTACCCAAAGCCGACTCGACAAACCTGCCCCAGTTACAAGAATGGACAGGCTTACATGGTGCGGCCCGCGCATTGGCCATTGCTGCCTGCGCCCGTAAACACAAGGCACCGGTGGTGGTACTTTGCGCCAGCTCGCAACAGGCCGATGAACTGGTGCAAGATCTCCAACTGTTGGCCGACGACAACGACTTACCCATTTTGACGCTGCCCGACTGGGAAACCCTGCCATACGATCTGTACTCGCCCGATCCACGGGTGATTGCCCAGCGTCTGGGCACTCTGGCGGCATTGCCCAGAATGCGCAAAGGGGTGTTGGTCTTGCCCATGATGACGGCACTTCAGCGCCTGCCACCCACTGACTATGTGCACGGTCGCACGTTGATGCTGAAGCCCGGCGATCGTCTGGATCCCGAGCAATTCCGCAGCCACTTACCCGCAGCGGGTTATCGCGCGGTAGACACGGTGGCCAATCATGGCGAGTTTGCCATTCGTGGTGGTGTGATCGATCTCTTTCCCGCCGGTACTTCCATGCCGTTTCGGATCGAGCTGTTCGACGATGAAGTGGAAAGCTTGCGCACCTTCGACCCCGACAGTCAGCGCACGG
>JAKSCJ010000467.1 GCA_022360675.1 Lysobacterales bacterium | reverse complement strand
GTTTGCCACTGGTTCACCTGCTCTTGGTGACACGCCGAGCAGCCATTACTGGCCGTAGGCGGTTGGTAGTTGGGGTTATCGCCCACCAGGGGACGTAATTGAATCAAGATATCGTCGCCATTATTGGCAAACATCTGCTCAATGGGGAAGTTATCGCCAGAGGCAGGATCGTAAGTCACCGTTGCGGTGATCGCCACTGAGCTTGTTGGATTCACCGGCAAGGTAAAACGACCATCAGCCCCCGTTAACACCACAGGCGAGCTTTCATCGGCTTGAATGCGAACGCTAGCGCCTTGAATTGGGTTGAGATTATCGGTACGAATCACCTGACCTGTAATATCGGCGCTGGCCAGCAGCGGCAAGGTCAGTAAAGCCAAACCCAAACCCAAGCCAGACCAAGTTTGGCGTGGCGGAGCAATGCGGGAAGGGAATTGGCGAAAGGTGGTGCTTATCGGAGATTTTTCCGATCCAGAAACATGCAGCATGTGCGACCCCATCAGCGTCAGTCGCTGTGACTGACGTTGTTCTTATCCTAAACAAGATGTGCGATGAACCGGGTCCGTGCAGTGGCCATCATTGAAATGGGTGGGTCGTCCTTGAGCGTGGCGAATGCGAAAACGGGCGTACAGCTAGTTTTCCACACTGGCCATCGGTTCACTATGCAAAACAGTATAGTACGAACTTGCCACGCTGTTATAGCGCAAAAAATTATTCAAAGAAAGGCTAAATTCATTAATTAACAAGTATTTAATTATGTATACAGCGTTTCGATAAGTACACTGAAGACAACACCACTGGCGCCCGAAACGCATCGAGCGCCAAAGGCTTTTTCAGGAGAAACCTTTAGGTTAAGGTGCCGCCTAACGACAAATGCCATTGCACACCGAGGGTGTGGAAAAAGCCCCACCAAATAGCCGTAAGCACAATGGTGGTCATCACCGACCAAATTAAATGCCGATGAATACAGAGCTTGCGCAGCATAAACAGATTAGCCGCCAGTACCAACACGGGTAAGGCGTAAATGATGGCCTCGCTGAGTTGGCGTAGCTCTTCGGGTGGGCGATAGAGCTTGATGTAGCGATACTCACCCCACATCCACACACCAATAGCGGCCAGCAATAGCAGGCTATTCACAATAAGCCAGCGCAGTATTAAGCGTTTACGCTCTGTATCCATGAATGGGTCCTATGTTGTTCAGCCATCGGCTTCCGTGCGGCAATGGCAAGATGCTCGATTCGATCGCAAGCCTCAGGCTTGGTTCCATGGTTTCAGGCCAAGTTCCAAGGAACCAAGCACAAGCACGCGGTTTACCAGGGTTTCACGACCGCTAAAATCACAATCGCAATTAACAAGATCACAGGCACTTCATTAAAGAAGCGGTACCAGCGATCGCTGCGGCGGTTTAAATCGGCGGCAAAACGCTTCACCAACACCGCGCAGTAGGCGTGATACACCACCAGGAAAAACACCAGTAATAATTTGGTATGCAGCCAACCATTGGCTTTCATGTAGCCTTCGCTGTGACTGGCCCACCAAGCAATCAACGACATCCCAAAAGCAATGGCCAAAGCACCGCCTAAGTGGGTCATGATTAATAAACGGCGTTCCATCACTTTAAATCGAGCAATGGTATTGGCGTCATTTTCCATGGCGTGGTAGACGAAAATTCGCGGCAAATAAAACAGGCCCGCAAACCAAGTGACAACAAAAATAATATGAAAAGCTTTTAACCAAAGCAGCATGATCGATCCCGGTAGTTAGTAAGCACATGCACCTTGAGCCTCACAGCAAACCCGCTGCTTAAAAGCTCAAGACTCCCCTTACGCCAGCGCAGTATCAATAACTACGCTGAGCACACTGCTTTTCCGTGCTGCAGTGCCAGCGCACATCTTAATACCACACTCCATTCAACACCATGTTTTCAGCTACGCACTTTATCTGCACACACATTGTGCTTCATTCGTCGGACCGTTCGTCATTTGAAAAAATATTGAGAAAAATCTAATGCAAAAATTGCCCATACAAAATTAGCCGACAATTATGCTGAAAAGTCGACAAAAACATGAAAATCAATGGAAAACATACGCGATTTCGGCGTAAATGACCCATCATTCCATTAGGTGATTTAACACACAATGCGGCGTTTGATTGTGAACAAAGGGCTTGACGGGACTTGGTAACCCTCGTATAACAATTTCCCCATGACAGGCGGGGGACTACATTTAGCCGCTCTGGCAGAAAAGAACAACAACAAAAAAATAAGAAGAATAATAATATCGACTCAGTGGGGAGTGAAGCGGCTTCGGCCGCTTATTTTTTTGCCCGCAATATTTAAGCTTCGGCTCCAAACGCCCCGATCATTTCTAGATATCAATCCCTAGATAACCATCGCTCACTCTGCGATTCCCCAATTACGCTTTCCCGAACTTAATCTTCCCAAAGCATCGCTAATACTCAAAACCCAACACACAAAACACTGAGCCTTTAAGCATCGCTCAGAAACGGCGGCAATATTAAAGCCTAAGAACCGAAGCCGGAACTTGAAAGGCCGGAATATTAGAAACTTAAAGAAAGTATGGCGGAAGATAAAAACGCTGAGAGGAAAACCGTGTAGCCACGCAGAATAGTGGCACTGCTGAGAAGTGAAACCTTAGAAAATCATCTGTGGACATCCCTATCCACGTTTTGCTCTTGTCCCAACGGCTCGCGAGTAACCGCCCGAGCATATCCGCAGCTAAACTTCCCTATTTTCGTTAAGCGCATGAAAAACGCTTAAAGTCGATGCCGTCCTGCATCTTTGGATCGATCCGTGATCCGCCACCTATCATCCAGTAGGTAGATGAGTCAAAGTTTACGCACTTCAGAGCACTTTGCCAAGTCTTTATATGCAAAATGATATATTCGACTCGAAACCAGCAAGCTCATCGATACAAAGCTCTGCTAAAGCAACAAGCTCATGCTTCAGCAGCGGCATTTGTTAACTCGCCTTCTCTAGTTTAAGACCCAGTTTACGCAGAAAATGTTGCACGAATGTGCCGAAAAAATCTCAATACACGCCTAAGCTATTCATCTTAAAAATAACTTAAGCATAAGCAAGCCACTGCGCTAGGCACACTTACAGCCTTGGACAGAAAATTAAAGGCGCTTACCGGTTATTTGATGTGCTCGTGAGAGGTGCCAATAGGTAGATGCCAGTAGACAGATCATTTAGGATAGAAGGCCTACGTAGTGATCCTGCTGTTTTAATGAATATCGATACGCCCACCCAAGAAGAAACCGACATCACCTTCACCGAAGCGGCCGCTCGCAAAGTGATGGAGTTGGTCCTTGAAGAACAAAACCCTGCCCTGAAGTTGCGGGTGTATATCACCGGCGGCGGTTGCTCGGGTTTTCAATACGGTTTCACCTTTGATGAAAACAGCGACGACGACGACATTAAAGTGAGCCGCGACGGTGTCACCATGGTTGTCGATCCGCTCAGTTTCCAGTACCTCACCGGTGCCGAAGTGGACTACACCGAGAACCTGCAAGGTGCACAGTTCGTTATTCGCAACCCGAATGCCAGCACCACTTGTGGTTGCGGTTCTTCATTTTCCATCTAAGCCGCCGCCCTGCGACCACCTCACACTAAAGATGAGTGGGCAGGGAGCCTTTGTTAGATCAATCTTCAGATCATCCACCGGTAAAGTGTTGCAATGAGCCCGACTGTTTTCGAGCATCCAAGCTTTTCCACCGCTCGCTTGGATCGCGCCGCTGAAAAACGCGACGATAAACTCTGGATCGAACAACAGCATCAACATGCGCACACTCTTTATGTGCCGTTATGGCGTAATCGCTGCTTAGTGCAAGAAATACAACGTGGCGAATCCAACACTGCATATCGCGCATTAATGCTAGATCACCAGGCCATTGCGCCACTGGCCCAGTCGCCTCATGCGCCCACCTTGCTAGGGCGCCACTCCGGCCACAGTTACTTCGGCGTGACCGTGGGCGATGCCATGGCAAAGCAGCTCAGCGAGCAGCATCAAGCCAGCTTCCAAGATCTGCGTCGGGTGATCGATCATCTAGACACGCTGGATGCGGGTATTCTGGCCTACGCCAAAGCCATGCATTATTGGCAGCATCGCCATACTTTTTGCGGTGTTTGCGGGCACAGCAATCATTTAATTTCCGCAGGTCATCGCATGCGTTGCAGCAATTCCGAGTGCGCTCGCGATACCTTTCCGCGCATCGATCCGGCCATTATTGTACTGGTCACCCATGACGATGCCTGTTTGCTGGGTCGGCACCGGAGTTGGCCCGCCACGCGGTATTCCACCCTGGCGGGGTTTGTGGAACCCGGCGAAAGCCTGGAAGAAGCGGTAGCCCGCGAAGTGTTGGAAGAGTCCAGCGTAGAATTAAAATCGGTACGTTATCGCTCATCTCAGCCCTGGCCTTTCCCGGCCTCGGCCATGGCTGGCTTTTACGCCGAGGCACACTCAAAGCACTTGCGTGTCGACGAAGACGAGCTAGAACACGCCCAGTGGCTCACAGCAGCCGATATCCGCGAACAAGTCCAGGCTGG
>JAKSCJ010000199.1 GCA_022360675.1 Lysobacterales bacterium | reverse complement strand
TAATGGCAGGCTTTGGCTTGGTGATGTCGGTACATAATCACCGGCGCATTTGGTCTTAAATTTCACAACTTGAAAATTAGCCGGGCCACTTAAGACCATTCACTTAACCAACAGTGTGGTAGCGTTAAGCACGGAACGTTTTATGGTTTTCGCAAGCCAAAGCCATAAAGCAGTAACCGGTATCTGGCATGGCTTGCTTGATTTTTGGGCTTGATAGTCCAAACTTAACCACGCCTATGACTTAGGCCAAGCCTACGAACTCTACAACGGCAGTTTAATTTAAGCCTATGAAAACATGCGTCACCCAACACAGAATTACCGCGCCGAGCGCCACCGTATCGAAATCGCGCGCAGCCACTTGGTATCAACGCTCTGTGTTCGCGCTAAACGCAGCGCTGGCGGGTCTCCTGCTGAGCACCAGCGCGTTGGCCGCTGATCATCCCGGTACTGCCGAATACATCGATAAAATTGTCGCCGAGCATCAATTAGATCGCGCTTTTGTTGAACAAATCATTCAACAAGCCGAGTATCGCCAAGATATTATCGATTTAATGACGCGCCCCGCCGAGGGTAAGCCTTGGCACGAGTACCGCAAGATTTTCTTAAATGATCGCCGAATTAAGTCGGGTGCGGTGTTTATGACCGGCAACCAAGACTTACTCAGCGATATCGAACAGCGCTTTGGTGTTCCCGCCGAAATCGTGACCGCCATTACCGGTATCGAAACCTCCTACGGTGGCAATACCGGCCGCCATCGTGTGATCGATGCTTTAGTGACTTTGGGTTTTTACTATCCCAAGCGAGCCGAATTTTTTAGTTCCGAACTCACTAACTTATTGCGTTTATCGGACGAAGAATCGCTGCCCTTATTGGAGTTACGCGGTTCTTACGCAGGTGCCATGGGCTTAGGCCAGTTCATGCCCAGCAGCTACCGCGCCTACGCGGTGGATTTCGATAAAGACGGCCGCCGCGACTTATGGCAGTCCTTAGAAGATGCTTTAGCCAGCGTTGCCAACTACCTGCACGAGCATCACTGGCAAAGTGGCCAGCCGGTGGTGTTACCCGCCACCGTCGTCGACGAATCCAAACTCCCCGCCAAACCCAAGCTCAAACTCGAGTACACATTGGGTCAACTGGCAAAACTGGGTGTAACACCTTTATACGGTGATCTTCCCGCCGACACCAAAGCGATGCTGGTGAAATTGGAGCGCGAAGACGGTTATGAGTATTGGATTGGTTTGAATAATTTCTACGCCATCACCCGTTACAATCGCAGTCCTTTATACGCCATGGCCGTGTTTCAGCTGAGCCAAGCCATTGTCGACACACGCCAAGCGAGTCAATCAGCCGCCAGCGGCACAGGGGAAGCGAAGTAATGAAGGGCCAAGGATACGGGCGATTAGCTGGCGTTATTGCACTGGCGGCACTATTGAGTGCCTGTGGCAGTGCGCCGAAAAAAACCACCACCGAGCCACGCGACGGGCCACCGAGCCAGCGTCGCGATTACTCGCGGGTGGAAGGCACACAGCCAGCTTCCGAGCCGCGCTCGAAGTACGGTAATAAATCGCCCTACACCGTGCGCGGCCGTCAGTATCATGTTCTGGCCAGCAGCGATGGCTACGACCAACGCGGCAACGCTTCGTGGTACGGCCGTAAATTCCATGGCCGCCGTACCTCCAACGGCGAAACCTTCGATATGCACAAGATCAGTGCTGCTCACCGGACCTTGCCCCTACCCACTTTTGTGGAAGTCACCAACCTCAACAATGGTAAGAGCTTGGTGGTGCGCGTTAACGACCGTGGCCCATTTCACGATAACCGTATTATCGACTTATCCTATGCCGCCGCCGTAAAATTAGGTTTTGCTGAACAAGGCACCGCTCCGGTGCAGGTACGCGCGCTCAACGTACTGCAAGCCGGTGGCGATACCACAAGCCCCGCACCCGTCGGCACTGGTAATGGCGACAACATTCTCGCCACGTGGCTGCAAGTAGGTGCATTTGGTGAGCAACGCAGTGCGCTGGCACTGCATTTAAAGCTACGCCGCGAGGGTTTTGATCCTGTTACCTTAGTGACCACCAAAGTTAACGATAAAACCCTGCACCGTGTCCGTATCGGGCCATTCCAAAGCGAAACCGAGCTTCGCGCTCAGGCCGATCGCTTGGTGAATTTAGGCTTAGAAGCACCGGTACGGGTCTCAATTGAATAACGAGTCAGGCTTTAAATTTCAGTATGTGCTCAAATTTTAGCCTTTACAAATGATGGAAACGCACCCATTCAGAGCACTAGCGATGAATGGTCGATCTGCGTGTTGGCGCGCCTGCTTGCTGGCAAAAAGCTCAGCTGTTTAGTCATGCCAAATCCAAAACAGCATAATTCGCACGTTCCCCGACATCACCGGGACCTGCCCGACCGAACAAAGAACTGTATCTATGAGTTTAGTGATCCGAAGTTTTCGTCATAGCCTGCGCTGCCTAGCGATGGGTCTGGCTATTGTGGCCAGTGGCTCCATGCTGAATGTGCAAGCGCAAACACCCACACCGCAAGCGGCACCGCTACCGGCCCCACCACCGGTGGGTGGCACTAGCCATATCCTGATGGATTTTGCCAGTGGCAGCGTGCTCGCCGAGAAAGACCCCGACCTACGGGTTGAGCCGGCCAGCATCACCAAGATCATGACCACCTATGTGGTGTTCCATGAGCTCAAGCAAGGCCGCATCAAACTCAGCGACGAGGTGCCGATTTCTGAAAAAGCCTGGAGCATGGAAGGTTCGCGCATGTTCGTGGACGTCAATTCCAAAGTTCCGGTGGAAGAACTGCTGCGCGGTGTGGTGATCCAATCGGGTAACGACGCCAGTGTGGCCTTAGCCGAATATGTGGCCGGTAGCGAAGAGGCCTTTGCAGGCTTAATGAACCATTTCGCCGCACTGCTGGGCATGAGCAACAGCCACTTCATGAATGCCACAGGCTTACCCCATCCTGAACACCAAACCACCGCTCGCGATGTGGCCATTTTGGTGCGCGCATTGATCACCGAGTTTCCCGAGCACTACGAGCTGTACTCACAAAAAGAGTACACCTACAACAATATTCGCCAGAGCAACCGTAACTTACTGTTGTGGCGCGACCCCACTGTGGACGGCGTTAAAACGGGCCATACCCAAAGTGCCGGTTACTGCTTAGCCGCCTCGGCCGAGCGCGAAAACATGCGCCTCATCAGCGCCATCATGGGTACCCAAAGCGAAAAAGCCCGCGCCGACCACAGTCAATCCTTGTTGAACTACGGTTTCCGTTTCTACGAAACCGTACGCCTGTATCAACCGCAAGATACGCTGGCCACCCGCCAAATCTGGAAAGGTACTGTCGACGAGGTCGCCTTGGGTGTTGCCGACATCTGGCATCTCACCCTGCCCCGTGGTCGCTACAAAGATCTTGAAGCGCATATGGAAGTGGATCATCGCCTGATGGCACCGCTTGCACAGGGCACTCAGGTGGGCCATGCTGTGATTACCTTAGATGGCGAAGAGCTGGATCGCCGCCCATTAGTGAGCCTTACCGACGTTCCTGAAGCGGGCTTTTTTGGCCGCACCTGGGACGGCATCAAAATCTGGTTAGAGAGTTTTGGCAGTGACGAATGAAGAAAACCCGGAACTGTTGCAGTTTCCCTGCCAGTTTCCCATTAAAGCCATGGGGCGCCACGACGATCAATTCGCGGCGCTGGTCACTGCTATTGTCAGCAAGCACACCGGCCCGCTAAAAGAACACCAAGTTCACGTGAATGGCAGCAAAACGGGGCGGTTTTTATCGGTAACCGTCACCATCGAGGCTCAATCCAAAGCACAGCTCGACGCCATTTATATGGACCTCAGCGGCAATAAAGCCGTTTTGATGGCGCTGTAATGGCCAGCCTAAGTGCCGATACCCAGGCAGCAGAGCCCGCGTTACCTGCGGTCTGCTACCAGTTAAATATTCGTCAGTGGAGCCAGCGCCAGCCCTATGAACCGGTGTGGCGTGCGATGCAAAAATTCACCGACGAGCGCGATGCCGATACGCCCGACGAACTCTGGCTGCTGCAACACGAGCCCGTCTTTACTCAAGGCCAGGCGGGCAAAGCCGAACACGTGTTGTTTCCTGGTGATATCCCGGTGGTGCCGGTGGATCGCGGTGGGCAAGTGACCTACCACGGCCCCGGTCAACTGATGGCCTATTTACTTTTAGACATCAAGCGGCGCAAGCTGGGCACCAGAAGTCTGGTCAACAAGATAGAGCGAGTCGTTATCGACACGCTGGCCCATTGGAATATCGAAGCCCATGTGCGCGACGGCATGCCCGGTGTGTACGTGGCCGATGCCAAAATTGCCTCGCTTGGGCTGCGCGTACGGCGTGGACGCACTTATCACGGCATGGCCTTTAATCTCGCTATGGATTTAAGCCCATTCCAGCGCATTAACCCCTGTGGTTATCAAGATATGGCGATGACCCAGCTGCGCGATCACGCACCTCAGGCCCAATGGGACGAGGTGGTGAAACAAGTATTGACGCACCTTCAAACTCAACTCGGCTACACTGAATGTGAGCTTGTGGACCACACCGACTATGTCTGAACAGCACAACCCAAACAATCGCATTCCACTCCAGGTGGTCAACACCGAGAGTTCGGCTTTGAATCAACCTGTGGGTAGTGGTAACCCCAACTCGAAAGTGGCCGGTGCCAAAGAGATGGGCGAAAACAAAATGACGCGCAATACCGCGAAATTTCCCCAGCTCGATAAACCATTGCGGAAACCTTCGTGGATTCGGATTCGCTTGCCGCGCGGCAATGCGGTGGAAGAACTCAAGCAAAAGCTGCGCGATCAAAAGTTGGTTACCGTCTGCGAAGAAGCATCGTGCCCTAATATTCACGAATGTTTCAGCAAAGGGACCGCCACCTTTATGATTCTGGGTGAAGTCTGCACCCGCCGCTGTTCGTTCTGCGATGTGGCCCATGGCCGCCCCAAACCACCCGATCCCAACGAGCCCAAGCACTTGGCTGAAACCATTCAAGCCATGAATTTGCGCTACGTGGTCATCACCTCGGTGGATCGCGACGACTTACGCGACGGCGGTGCTCAACATTTTGCCGACAGCATCCGCGAAGTGCGTGCGCTTAACCCGAACACCAAGATCGAAATCCTCACGCCCGACTTCCGTGGTCGTGGCCGTATGGAACGCGCCTTGGAAATTTTGGCTCAGCATCCGCCCGATGTGTTTAACCACAATCTGGAAACGGTGAAAGAGCTGTATCGTAATGTCCGTCCTGGGGCGGATTACGAATGGTCGCTACGACTGCTAAAAGAGTTCAAAGCCCAACACCCTGATGTTTCCACCAAGTCGGGCATTATGCTGGGCCTGGGCGAAACCAAAGAACAGGTCTTGGGTGTGTTTGAAGATCTACGCGCTCACGATGTAGACATGGTCACCGTGGGACAGTATTTACAGCCCAGTGCACACCACCATCCGGTGCTGCGTTACTGGACACCTGAGGAATATGCCGAGCTTGCCGATATTGGCCATGCAATGGGTTTCTCCCATGTGGCCAGCGGACCTATGGTACGTTCCTCTTACCATGCGGACATTCAAGCTCATGCTGCTGGTGTCGCTAACGCTTAACGGATAGTTGGCCGCCTGTTTTGGCGGCCAGCTTTGCCCTCATAGGCTTGCGCGCATCAGGGATTGACCACCGTGGGATAAACCCCTTGGAAAAAACCTTGGGATAAACCACAGTCCCAACCTTGCCCATTGTTGATGCCAAGGTTTGGTTTGTGGCACGGAATCTCGCCGAATACGAACGAATTGGCGACAGATCACCGCAGTATGATGCAACTTGCGTGGACTCGGACGGTCCTAATTTCAAAGCCATCAGGGCATAACGCATTAAGGCTGACGCCATGAAGAAAATAATCTCAACCGCGATTCTTACACTCGCCTTACCCGGGTTGGTTCTTGCCCTGGCCGACAAGCCAGTAGACAACCAACCCCTCAGCCTCAAACCCGAGCCTGAGCACCGCATTATCAGCAGTAAGGCGCGGCTTTTTCTCGATCGCTACCATTACAAACCCAGCGAGCTCAACGATTCGCTCTCGCAAGAGATCTTCGAGCAATACATTCAAAGCCTGGATCCTTCGCGCAGTTATTTTCTGGCCTCAGATATCGCCCACCTAGAGCGCTACCGCGACAAGCTCGACGATTATCTCAATCGCGACCAAGTGGGCCCGGCCTTTGAAATCTTTAATTTGTACCGCCAGCGCGTGGCCGAGCGTATTGCCTATGCCACCGACCTGCTCGAAGGTGAGTTCGATTTCACCGTCGATGAAACCCTGCTGCTAGATCGCGAAGATCAACCCTGGGCGGTCAATCAAAAAGATTTGGAAGACTATTGGCGCCGTCGTGTAAAAAACGACTGGTTACGCCTGAAGCTTACCGATAAAGAACCCGATGCCATCAAAGAAACCCTCAGCAAGCGTTACAACATGCTGGGGCAACGCATTGAAGAAGTGAAACCCATGGAGGTCTTCACTTGGTTCATCAACGCCTACACCCAGGCGGTTGAACCCCACACCAATTATTTCTCGCCGCGCGATTCTGAAGCATTCGATATTTCCATGAGCCTATCATTGGAAGGCATCGGTGCCTTATTAGAACGCGACGGCGAATACACCGCCATTCGCAGCATTGTTTCCGGTGGTCCGGCCTATCTCGACGGCCAGTTGCAACCGGGCGATCGTATTGTGGGTGTGGCCCAAAACGAAGAAGACGTGGTGGATGTCGTGGGCTGGCGTCTTGACGACGTGGTCGATCTCATTCGCGGCCCGAAAGACACCATCGTCCGCTTAGAAGTGTTACCCGCCGAGCTGGGCGTACAAGCCACCAGCAAGATGATTTCGCTTACGCGTAACGAAATTAAGCTGGAAGCCCAAGCTGCGAAGAAAGAAATCGTGACCGTACCCAGCGGCGCGGAAAATGGCGACGATTACAAACTGGGCGTGATTCGCCTGCCCAGTTTCTACGTCGACATGGCTGGCCGGGCTTCGAATCGCCCAGGTTACCGCAGCACCACCAGCGATGTGCGTCGCCTGATTCAAGAATTACGCCAAGAAGGCATCGACGGCTTGATGATCGATCTGCGCGACAACGGCGGTGGCGCATTGACCGAAGCCATTTCGATGACCGGTTTATTCATCGACACAGGCCCCGTGGTTCAAGTACGCGATAGCCGTGGCCAAATCGATATCAAGAAAGACCGCGTACCCGGCACCGTATGGGATGGGCCTTTGGCGGTCATGGTGAACCGTTACAGTGCTTCTGCCAGTGAAATTTTCGCCGGTGCTATTCAAGACTATAAACGTGGTTTAATCATCGGTGAAGCCACCTTTGGTAAAGGTACGGTACAAAATTTAATTGATCTCAACCGGGTCTTTTCCACCAGCGAAGACGACCGCTTAGGTCAACTCAAACTCACTGTTGCTCAGTTCTTCCGTGTGAATGGAGAGTCTACCCAGCTGCGTGGTGTGCTACCCGATATCGCCTTACCTTCTACCAACGATATCGACGATCAAGGTGAAAGCGCCTACGAAAACGCCCTGCCCTGGACCAAAATTCCCGCCGCAGGCTACGCGCCCAGCGCAGACTTCACCGCGATGATCGATCAACTGGGCACTAAGCATCAGGCACGCCGTGGCGTCGATCCAGAGCTTCAGTACTTACTGGGTGAAATCGAGCAATACAACAAAGTTCGTGACCGCACCCAGGTCTCTTTGTTGGAATCGGCTCGCCGCGCCGAAATGGACGAACAGGAAGCACGCAAAAAGCGTAAGTCTGATGTTACCGGCTTACCGCGCATTACTTTTGAAGATGAAGGCGAAGATGCACCGGGTCGTTTAATTTCAGCTGAAGAAACCGATGCCGAAGATGAAAACGCCCACGATAACAACGACGACTTAGACGTTTATCTGGATGAATCCGCACGAATTCTGGCCGATTTCATCACATTAAGTACCGAGCAGCCTTATCTGGTGCAAGCCACCGATGCGCAAAAAGGCCCGGCCTTAAGCGAAAAAGCGCAGATGAAATAAGCTTGAGTTGCTGAGTGAGTAGAAACAGAGACTTACACTAAGTCGAACTAAACAAAGCATTTCGACACTATTTTCAGTAATATAAGCCGGCCGCTCTTTAGCGGCCGGCTTTTGTTTATATCAGTACTTCTTAACACAACGAAACCACGATAAAGCAATCGTTCACGACCGAAGATCGCACAATCCCTAAGCCAGAATGTGTTGCCAAAGCGCGTGATAAGCGCTGGTTTACAACACAGTGTGTCTTGGTTACCGGCTATACGGTTGCCTACCAATAACAAACGATGAACACCAGCTCGATCCCACAACGCCTCTATTGGCCAATGCCATGGCGATGCCCGCTATGATTTACCAGGTCGCAGTCAATGCCCCGGTATGGCAGCTTTTGGATTATCAATCCGAACAAACGTTGCAACCCGGCCAAGCCGTTAGCGTAGAACTGGGCCAAAGACGCGCCAATGGCGTGATCATCAAGTCCATTCCACGCAGCGAATTTAAAAAACTAAAACATATCGCCCAGGTCTACGACTTACCACCCATGCCCGCCGATATGGTGTGGCTATTGCAGTGGTGTTGGGCCTATTACCACCACGCCCCCGGCGAAGTGGCAGCCACCGCCTTACCGCCAGCTATGGATGCCAGCGCGCCCGAGCCCGAGCAATGGTTTGGTTTAAAAACCGAATTTAAAGCATCCGAAGCACTGGATGCTTTACTAGAAACCACCAAACGCGCGCCCAAGCAGCAGGAGTTGCTACAGGTGCTCGCCAGTGTGGCCCACAGCGAAACCCAGCTGAACGAATGCCTGAGCAATTGGCGCCAGCCTTTGAAGCGTTTAGTAGAAAAGGGTTGGATCGAAAACGTGGCCCCACCCGCCGCGCCGCCATCGCGGGTGTGCCCGAATAATCCGCAGTTACGCCAAGAACAAGCGGTCGCAGTCAGTTCCATTACCTCGCGCTCGCATCAGTTCCGCAGCTGGCTGTTAGAAGGGGTTACCGGCAGCGGAAAAACCGAGGTTTACTTACAGGCCGCAAGACGTATTCTCGCCAATGGCCGCCAGGTTTTATTGCTGGTGCCCGAAATTGGCTTAACCCCCCAAACCCTACAACGCGTGCGTCAACGTTTAGGCTGCGAGGTGGGTGAGTACCACTCGGGCATGGGCGATAGCGCACGCCGCGAAACCTGGCGACGCGTCGCCATGGGTGAGCTGCAAGTGGTAGTGGGAACACGCTCGGCAGTGTTTTTACCGTTCACCCAATTAGGCATGACTGCGCTCGACGAAGAACACGATGCCTCGTACAAACAGCAAGATGGCTTCCATTATTCGGCCCGCGATGTGGCCATCATGCGCGCCCACCGTTTAAATATTCCTGTGGTCTTAGGTTCGGCCACACCGGCCTTGGAATCCCTGGCCAATGTGCAACGCAAGCGCTACAGCCGGCTCGAACTAAAAGAGCGCCACGGCAGTGAAACCAAATGGGAATTAGTGGATGTTCGCGGCCTGGGCGGCGCGATATTTTCGCCGCTGGCCATACAAGCCATGAAAGATCGTCTCAAAGCGGGCGAGCAAGTCATGGTGTTTTTGAATCGCCGTGGTTACGCCCCCGTCCATATGTGTGGCGATTGCGGCTGGGCCGCCAACTGCCTGCGTTGCGATTCGCACCTGACCCTACATATGGCCAAGCAGCGCTTAATTTGCCACCACTGTGGTACTGAGCACAAGCAGCCCCTGGTTTGTCCCAGCTGTCAGCACGAAAGCCTTATTCAAGTAGGCCACGGCACCGAACGTTTAGAGGAAGAACTCACCCAGCTCTTCCCCGATACTCCAGTACACCGGGTCGACCGTGACCGCATGCGCAGCCGCCAGGCCATGAGCGAGCTGCGGGATAAAATCCTCACCGGCGATCCGTGCATTCTGGTGGGCACGCAAATGCTGGCCAAAGGCCACGACTTCCCGCAGTTGGCCCTGGTATTGGTGGTGGATGCCGATCAAGCGCTCTACAGCTCCGACTTCCGTGCGCCAGAGCGCTTAGGTCAACTCTTAGTTCAAGTGGCGGGGCGTGCGGGCCGTGGCGAAAAGCCCGGTAAAGTACTCATTCAAACGCGCCAGCCCGAGCATCCCATACTCACCACCTTGATGAGCGGCGGATACCCGGCCTTAAGCAAGTCTTTATTGGAAGAGCGCCGTAGCGCCGAGTTACCGCCCTACACCGTACAAGCCATGGTTCGAGCCGATGCCTTGAAATCGGACCCGCCACGGCAGTTTTTGGAACAAGCCCTAAGTGTGCTGCGCGAACGCGCCAAAGCTAAAGATTTGGAAATCGAAATTCACGGCCCCTTCCCTGCAGTCATGGAACGCCGTGCTGGCCGTTGGCGCTGGCAGTTATGTTTACAAACCTTGCAACGGGCCGACATGAAAGCGTTTCTGAGCAATGTGCTGCCAGATATCCGTGAACTCCCCCAAAGCAAGAATGTGCGCTGGCGAGTGGACGTGGATCCCTACGAGTTGTAGTTCCAAGCTTATTGAAGTGCGAGACTTCAGTATCAGCGGCAGTCGATATTTTATCCGCTGCCGCTGATATCGTTTAAGCAAGGCCCAAGTCGGGATCAATATCGACAAAATCAATATCGACAAAACTAACGCGGTCGAGGTGGGCAGCAAGACTGCTTAACGCACCCAAACCTCTACGCGGCGGTTTTTCATTCGACCTAATTCATCTTGATTACTGGCCACTGCCGCCACACTGCCGTAACCACGTACACGTGTCGCCACTACATCACGCTGAAACAGAGCCGAGGCAATGTAATCGGCGCGATCCGAGGCCAAACCCACGCTCACCACCGGTGCCGCTTCATAAGGGTCGGAGAAACCCAGCAACATGATGTCTTTAGGCTTGGGCTGCATCTGTTGTAAATAGTCGGCCAAGCGGTCTAAATCGTGCTCGGCTTTGGCGTCGAGTTGAAAAGCACGTTCATCGAAGCGGAAATTCAGCGATAAACGCTTTGCACCTTGGGTCAGCTGGCGATATTCCGCAGGCGCACTGGTGGGCACACGCATGGCTTCAGCAAACACATTTTGCGATACATAACCGGTTTTTGCCGCGATATCCTGGCCCGACTCGCCCAAAGCAAAGCTGATCAAACTATTCACTAAAGGACTGCGCGCAGTTTCGGGGGCGTACAAATACAAACGGCGAGCCAGCG
>JAKSCJ010000464.1 GCA_022360675.1 Lysobacterales bacterium | reverse complement strand
TTAGTTTTAATTTGTTTTAGTAAGCTTTTATCGTCTTGGTCTAGCTGGTAATCCAAGCTATAAGGAATGGCGAAGACATCGTAAATATCTTGCACATGAGGTTCTTGATTAAAGCGGCGTAAAGTAAAGTTATCGATCACGCGTAAGATACGCGTTTGTTTACCGCGCTTTTGATTCCAACGTTGTATCGAACGCAACACCGCGCCCAATAAAAATGGATGCACCGATAACCCAACATGCTTACCCGCGCGCCGCACGCGCTGCCAAGTATCGGCACCAAAATCAAAGAACAACACACCGGTTTTACCTACCGGCCCTTTCTTTAAGGCCAAGCGATCACAAGGCGCGGTGGCATCGCTAACTATGGCCTTTAAGGCATCGCCCACTAAACCCCGTTTATCGGCAGTGCTTAGATCTTGGGTGAAGAGCTTGAATGGATCACGCTCGGGATCGCGCGGCGCTTCAGGATCGAGTTCAGGAATGTTATCGCCTTCAGCCGCCGTATAAGCATGGGCTAAATCCCGCGCCACAATATTGGCCGAACGACCATCAGTAAACACATGGGTGGTGATCACTTGCAACCACGTACGACCGTTATCATCTTCGCTCACATGAATGCGCCAAGGCCGCCCTTGGGTTAAGGGTAATTGTTCTTGCCAAATATTGTGTACCAAGTGTTGATGACGCTCTTCATCACTCATAGGCGGTAAGCGCTCATAACGGATATCCATTTCCGCTTCATCCGACCAGGTTTCCCAAGCAAAACCCAAACCTTTACGGCGTTGAAAACTATTTAACACCCAATGGCGACGCGCCACCGCCCGTGCTGCACGACGTAAGCGTTTAATATCTAAATGACCATTGAGCACAATCCATTCGCAGGAGTTGGCGTTTACCAACATGCTCATATAGCGATACATTTGATTCAACGGAGAGTGTGAATACAACGCCATGGTGGTGATCCTTGTCTGATGTACTTATTGTTGTGATGAATAACAGTGCAGGTTTAAGTGTTTAATGCAGCGGCCAGTTCCACAGTCTTACTTGCTGCTGAGTTGTCTAGCGCTGTTGGGGTGGTATCGTCGGCTTTATGTTCTTGATAATACGACGCCAACTCATCACGTAAGCGACGCTTTAATATTTTGCCGGTTAAACCGCGCGGAATCGCTGCTGCCGAACCCACATCAATGACTTCAAAAATATGCTGGGGGTTTGGGAATAAGGCATTGACTTGGGTTTTTATCTGCTCGGTATCTAAGGCTTGGCCTGTTAGTGAATGCGCAATGGCCACCGGCACTAAGCCCATGGCAGGGTGTTCAATACCAATGATGGTCGCTTCGGCCACATCGTTACATTTCAAGAGTTCTTCTTCTAAGGGCAGGCCATAAACAGGCCCTTGACGGCTTTGCACCACATCGACTTCGCGATCAATTTGGTAGTAACGACCTTTAGCGTCTTGCCGCGCCATATCGCCCGTCCACCACCAACCATCCACCACCACACCGTGGAGTTTTTCGTGTAAGTTCCAATAGCCTTTAAACACGGTTGGGCCTTTCACCATTAAGCGACCCACCTCGCCTTTGGGCAAGGGGTTTCCTTGGGCATCGGCTACCTTTACCTTAGGTCCAACAAAAGTAGGCTTGCCTACACAGCGGCTATAGATCTCGGTGTTACGAGTACTGATCTTAGTTAAAGCCGCAGAACCCACCTCTGATGTTCCCAGTAGCTCAAAAAACAAAGAGCCTTTGCGTTGAATACCTAACAAAGAAAAATGACCTTGGGAGACACAAGCACGAATATGCACTTCATGCATCGCATCACCACCCGAGAACCAAGCTTGCATAGCGCTTAAATCGTAGTTGTGCATGCCTTCACGATACAACGCTTGATAAATATCGGGAAAAGCAAAGAACACACTGGCTTGTTGTTCTTGCATCACTTCCAGTAAATGCTTAGGCGTATGATCGGTGGCCACATAATTCCAAATACCCGCCATAATGCCCAGCTGCAAACCGGTAAAACTGATGTGATGATTTTGATGCGCGGCAGCAAGCACCCGCTCACCACGGGGAAAGGGATTCAAAATCAATTGCGCACGACAAGCACGAATTAAACTATACGAGCTATGCAACACGCCTTTAGGAAAACCGGTGGTACCCGAGGTATGCACGATTAAAGCATCGTCGTGGGCATTCATCTCAATGGCATCGGCCAGCGGCAAATCGTTATTGTAGGTTTGTGCCAACACCATTAAAGACTCACCAAGCTGTGTTTCCACTGCATGGTTTTGCGCCGTAGGAATAATCCATTGCTTCACCTTAGGGAAATCTTCAGGATTAAGCTGCGATAGATTAGGCGCATCGGTAAACACCATCTCGCAACCGCAGTAATTGGCATAGTGGGTGAAGTCGGCGGGCTTCATCCGGCCATGCACGGGCACCGCAATGCCACCGGCACGCATCACGGCTAAGGCCATTAAGAAGTAATCCACACTATTGTGTTTGTAGATCGCGACTCGAGCAAAGCGGTTTAAACCGGCTTGCTTTAGTAAGTGCGCTAAGCGGGCCACGATTTCATGAACTTGACGATACGTTAAGCGGCCATTGTCGATCTTTAAATGACTGATATCGGCGTCGGTGGCAAAGGCTTCTGCATCGCCATAAGCGGCAGTAGAAGCCTCGGTAATATTAGCCATGCGGAGTTGTTTATCGAATACAAAGCGCATTCGGTTAAACATCGAATTGGTTGGATAGTGCACTGCCCTGGCTCCCCTGATTATTGATCCTGCATGCGCTTTGTTTTGCATGCCATGGTTGTCGTGTCGCGTTTGGTTTAGGTAGAAAACAAATACGACCACTTCACCCAAAAGCCGTTGTTATCGCCCAGGCCATCGAATGTGCTGCCCGAGCGCCCCCGATAATGTTCACCCAATGCTTCTAATTTGCCGCGTGCGCCCAAAGAATATTCCCCGCGCACGCGTAACAGCCATTCGCCACCGCGAAAACCCACCACCGTGGTTTCCAGGCGGCCAAGAAAATTACTGGGCAATAGGGTAAAGTTCACCGCCGCGCCGTTGTAGTTGCGGCGTTGCTGGCGAAACACCTGCCCGCTTAATTCCACCGCCGGTGCCAACGGTCCAGCTAAGCTGGGATCAGCCAAACGATCATTGCGGCTGTGTAAAAACTGCAAGTTCATGGTCACACGCTCGCTGAGTTCGCGCTCGGCCCCCAGCACCGCCGAAAACTCGTCTCTGGGTGCGGTCAAACCACCCGATTCACGCTCCAAATAAGCAAATTCACCGCGAAACACCCAACTGGACGGATTCCAGGCGAAATCGCCACCAAACATCCAGGTTTCGCCAAAACGCCGTTGCAACTGACTCGGGTTATCGGGATCAAAGCGCAGATACGGGGCGTAGTCGGAAAACCGCCCCGTGGTCAGCGAATAATCGAAACCCGAGCCCAGCTGCTCGTAGCGCAGGGCGAAACCTGGATTGTCGGTATCGATCGCATCACTGCGTTGGGTAGGCACTTGGGCCAGTTGTTCTTCAAAGGTGGCCACCAAACGCGAGCGGCGCCAATGGGGAATCACCAATAACGAAAGCTGCTGCCCCCGTGCCGGGCGCCAATTCAGCTGGGCCACATCCACACCGCGATAGCGCTCGTCGTCCCAAATGGCCAGGCGGCTGGTATCTTGTACGCCTAAAATATTGGTGGGATTCACGCCATCGGCACGCCCCCACACAACCGCTTGCCGACCCACCGTAAAATCCCAATCTTTGCCGCTGTATTTCAGCGCAAATTCGCGTAAGTCGGGCTCGGCATCGGCGTTGCCAAAAGAGCCGTCGTAGCGGCTGTCGAAGGTGACTCGCCCCCAGCTGCGCCAACGCCCATAGCGCGCATTAAACTGGCCATCTAAGCTAATGCCTGCGTAGTTATTTTCAGTACTCACCAAGCGTTTGCCGCGCCCGGCCAATAAGCCCAGCTCCAACTCCGCATTCCAACGAAAGCGCGCCGCACTGGCCGATGAACAACCCAGCATCAATAACACCAGCACAGCAAGGTAGCGGCTCATATTGTGCTCGCTACACCAAAGCGCACTCGGCATCTTCAGTAACATTCAAAAACGCACTGAGATAATCCACCTCGTAGCCATGTACATGGTTCGAGATCGCGCGCACCAAAGCGCGGGCTTTTAATACAATTTCAGCAAACTCATCGCTGGCATCCGATAACTGCGTGATGGCACCACCCGCCCCCAAGCTCACACCTCCGGGCGTGGCAGTAATGGTGCGAATGGCAATGTTCAGATCGGCTACTCGGTTGTAACCCAAGTAACCAATGCTGCCGCAATACACACCACGGGCACTGCGTTCTAATTGGTCGATAATTTGCATGGTGCGCAGCTTAGGTGCGCCGGTAATAGAACCGCCGGGAAAGCTGGCATTGATGACATCCATCAAACTGCATTCGGGTTTCAACTTGGCGCACACCGTACTGAGCAATTGATGCACCGTGGCATAGCTTTCGATATACATCAGGCGTGGCACCGTCACCGAACCACGCACCGCCACCCGACCTAAATCATTACGCATGAGATCCACAATCATTAGGTTCTCGGCGCGATCTTTTTCGGAACGGCGCAAGGTCTCAGCCAATTCGGCATCGCGCTCCGGATGCGCATCTCGCAGGGTCGTTCCTTTGATGGGTTTGGCTTCCATCATGCCGCTGCGATCCACACTTAAGAAACGCTCGGGCGACGCACTGATGACTTCGAAATCATCCAAGCGTAAATACGCTGCAAAAGGTGCAGGGTTAGAACGGCGCAGCTCGCGATACAAGGCTAAGCCTTCCACTTTGTGATCGATACGCAGTTGATTGGTTAAGCACACCTCATAGCTAATGCCTTCTTTAATGGCGGCTTTACATTGGGCAATGCTGTGGAGATACTCATCACGGCTTTGATCCCAACGCATGGATAAAGGACGTTGGCTGTGTTTCACCTGAGGGGCAGCACAAGGCGATAAAGCGGCGATCTGGCTGCTGGTTTGATCGAACCATTGCTGCAACTCAGGATCGTTTTCTTGCGCACTATTGGCCACTAAATACAGGCTATGATGCAGATGATCAAAGGCAATAAATCGATCGGCTTTAAACCAGAGCGCATCAGGATTCGGGTTTTCAAAGGCTGCATCGGCACCGCATAGCGCTTTCATTTCATAGCCAAAGAAACCCACCCAGCCACCATGGAATTCAAAGGGCAAACCTTCGCCACCCTGAGTTTCTACCGCCAAGCTTTGTTCTAAAGCATGCAGTAAATTTCTTGCCCGTTGAAAACTACGCGCTTGGCTGGGTTGTAAACGGCAATGCAAAGTATCAACGGCATCACTGGGTTCGCCAGCAGTACACTCCTTTGCATGACAAGTACTGGGTACACCCATAAACGAAAAACGCGATAAACCTTCTTCCACCAAAGCGCTATCTAACCAAAAGCTCCGCGTGTTATTGGCATATAAGCCCACAAACACATCTTCGCTGTTGAGCATGTGGTTGCTGTGTTCCAGATTTATACGCCGCCATTGCACATAGCGACGTTGCAGTGCGGTGGTCTTGGAAGCTTGAATGCCTGGGCTTGCAAAGACCCGGCGGCCGTTATGTTCTTGGGTGAGGTCACGGAAATTCCGAATCAGCTGATGACCATATTCAGTAAGAATGGATTCAGGATGAAACTGCACGCCCCACTGGGGCTTATTCCGGTGTCGTAAGGCCATGATTTGGCCATCGTCGGTATAGGCCAGGGCGCTTAGCTCTTTAGCTAATGGCGAGCCCGCCACTAAAGAATGATAACGAACCACATTAAACGGTGAGGGAATGTTTCGAAATAGCGGATCACCATGGTGCCACACCCGACTACTACGACCGTGCACCGGTTCTGCGGCATGACGAATTTCACCACCATAGCCATGCGCGATGCCTTGATGCCCTAAACAAACGCCCAGTAAAGGGACTGCGGCTCGGGCAATCACACTGCGTGAAATGTGGAAATCGCTCTCGTTTTCCACACTGCCCGGCCCGGGTGAAATAATCACATTATCGAAATGCCCTACCTCGGCCAGCAATTCGTCCCAACAATAGGCATCGTTGGCCACCACCACCGGCTCTTCGCCATTCACCTCGGCCACATAGTGGGCCAGGTTCCAGGTAAAGGAATCGTAGTTATCGATGATTAATGTGCGCATTCCTTTATCCTCCCTTTAAGGTTCATTCTTTGAACCAGCCCCAGCGATGCAACACCGCCAGATACGCTGGCATCACCAGCCATTCCCAAACCAAACCCAAAGCAATCACCAAAGCGACCAAGGTGCCAAAGGCCGATAAGCTGGCCACGCTAGACAGGCGATACACCAAGAAACCGGCGATTAAACAAAAGGCCAAGTAATACATGGCTTGACCGGCTCCGGCGCGGGCTTCACTTACGGCTTCGTCAAAGCTTAAGCCGCGCTTTAAGGCACTGCGAATATCGCTGAAGAAGTGTAAGGTGTCGTCGTCTAACACACCTAAGGCAATACTGGCCACCAACACGGTGTAAGGGTCTAAGGCCCAACCCATTAAGGCCATAATGCCCAAAACAATGACCACCACCGAGGCATTCACCGTTGCCAATAACACACCCACGGCGATGGAACGGGAATACACAATCAATACTAATAAGGTGACGCTAAAGGCCAACAACACCGATTGAATTTGGGTATCTAATAAGTAGCCATTGATCTTCTGCCACATGGGCACTAAACCGGTTAAGGTGTAGCTGTAATCACTATCTTTCACCAGCTCGGCCATGGCTTCATCGATATGCTGATGTAACGCCGATGAACGCGATTCAGGCACCGTGGGTAATTGCACGGTGATCCGCGCGGTGCGGTAATCGGGCGAGACCAGATTACTCATCTCATCGCTGCCCGAAGATTCAAACAGCAGCAAGGATTGAGTGAGCGCATTGGTGTGATCGGGTAAGCGATATTCGCTGGGATCACCATCATACAAAGCCTGATTAATTTCCTTGGCCACATCCACCATGCTGTAAGTTTTTACCGGTAGATCACCAAAGGCTTCGATTTCGCGCTGTAAGGCATCCACACGATTCAACAATTCGATGTTTTTAATGCCATCGCGATACGGTGAAGTCAGCAATACTTCGATGGCGGCGCTGCGCGGCAGGCGATCGTCGGAAATAGCGTAATCGCTACGGATGGTGGTTTGTTCTTTAAACGTGCCCAGGTAGTAGTAGTCGGTATGTAATTGGCTTAAACCATAGGCCGCTAATAGGGTAATGATCACAGCTACAGCTAAAATGCCATGGCGCTTTTGTGTGGCAAAGCGATCTACCCGATGTAACCATTCACTGCGACGCACCAAACGCTTGGCCTGCTTCTGGCTAGGCACCGGCGCTAACCATTCCAACAAAGCGCTACCCAAGGTGAAGGTCAAAATAAAGGCCGCGCTTAAACCAATGCCCAAAGCGATGCCCACATCTTTTACCGGCACGATGTCGGAAGACGAAAAGGCAAACAACGATGCCACCGTGGTCACACTGGCTAACACACAGGGCTTTAACACCCCCATGGTGCTGTTATGGGCTTGTTGCTTAGCGGCGGCTTTGTCTTGTTGGTAATGGCGAAAATAATGGGTGAGCAAAAAGATGCTAGAACCCACACCCACCGAGATTAAAAACGACGGAATAATGGGCGTTAATAAGGTGATGGGCGCACCTAACCAACCCATCATGCCAAAGGTGACTGCGATGGATAAAATAGACACCGCCAAGGGAATCAACACCGCCACCAAAGAGCGGAACACCCAATAAAAGCCCAAGGCCACGATCACAAACACCAAACCGCCAAACTGGCCCGATTCGGCGCTCACAATATCGCGCACTTCGGCATCTAAAATGGGTGCTCCCACAATGGTGGGGCTATAGCTTTGCAAGGCACTGGCGGCCACCGTTTCGCGAATAGCTTTACGCAACGCCAGCTTGTAGTCGATCTCGCCGGGATGCAGCGCGGTTTCCACCACAATACCCAGATGTTCGCCATCGGCTGAGATAAACAAATCGCGATAGTAAGGATGTTCCTGGGCAGCCTGTACCCGTGATTGAATATCGCCAGGATTCACAGCTTCTAAGTAGCCACGCACATCCAACAAGCCACTGCTGCCGTCGATACTGCGCACCGAGCGCAATGAAGTGACTTCACGCACATTTTCCAATTGCGCCAGTTGTTGTTCCAAGGCATCTAAAGATTCAATAAACGCCGCATCTATAGTGCTTGGCGCATCAATGGTGATTAGCGAGTATTCATCACTGGCGAATAAATCGCGGAAGGCATCGTAATACTCAAGGGTTGGGTCCGACTTCAAGAAGAAAGCTTCGGTGCTGTTATCGAATTTTAAGCGCGTAACACCGCTGGCCACGGCCAGCACCAAGACCAGTGCAAACAGCATACGCACCCAAGGGGCACGCCAAAAACTTACGACCGCTTCAGGTTGGCTAGATAGCGTGCTCATGATGCATCGGCCTCTTTTAGGCGAGTAGATAATGAAGGGTTTGTTTGATTCTCAAGCAAACGGTGGCGTTGCAACTTGCCGCTGGCTGTGCGTGGTAAATTTTCAACGGCCGCAAACAGATGTGGATATTGATGTGCACCCACATGTTGCTTGGCAAAGGCTTTGAGTTCTTGCCACAACGAGTCATGCTGCGTATCAGGTAAATCGCTCACTACAAAAGCTTTAGGTCGTAATAAGCCATATTCATCGGCCACGGCCACCACGGCGCATTCGCGTACGTCATCGTGGCGTAGCAAAGCCGCTTCGATCTGATGCGGTGCCACCCAGCAGCCATTTATCTTCAGCACATCATTGGCTCGGCCCACATAATGGAAATGACCACTGGCATCCATAAACAACATGTCTTTGGTGTTAAACCAACCATCGTTAAACACTTGGCGCGTGAGTACCGAATCGCCATAAATACCCTGGGTTAAGGTATTGCCGCGCACCCACAATGTGCCGGTTTCACCCACAGTGCAGGTTTCGCCTTGTTCGTTGAGTAAGCGCGCTTCAAAACCCGGCACCACTAAGCCGGTGCAGTTCGGTCGGCTTTCACCTGGACGGGTAGAAATAAAGGTACTCAGCACTTCGGTGGTGCCGATACCATCGATAATCTCCACCCCAAAGCGTTCCAAGGCCAAGGCATACAAAGAAGCCGGTAAGGTTTCGCCAGCCGACACACACAAACGCAAATAAGGAAACGCCAAACCCTGCTGCGGCCAACAAGCAAACAAGAGCTTTAAGATGGTGGGCACCGAAAACAGCACATTCACATCGTGCTGTTGCAAAGCGTTCAAAATGGCTTTGGGCTTTGGCACTTCACCGAGTAAAACCGCACGACCGGCAGCGAATAACGCGAACACCACTGAGTTCAAGCCATAACCAAAGAACATGCGCGATGGTGAAAACACCGACTCACCGGCCTGTAACTGAACCACGGTAGGCATATAGTTGGTGCTCATGGCCAACAGATCGCCATGGCTGTGCAAAATCGGTTTGGGCGTGCCGGTGGAACCCGAGCTAAACAAGGCCACCAAGGGCGAGTCCAGCTGCAATTGTGGCGCGAAATCATGATGACGCAAGGCATCCACATCCATATCGCTCTTTGCGGCTTCGCTTTCATCCAATAAAGCCACACACGCCGCCAAATCCAAGCAAGTAAAGCCTGAACTTTCAAAGCCAGCCACCATGGTTTGGTGTTCATCATCTAACAACACCACACTGGGTTTGATCGTGTTGAGCATTTGTTGATGCGACTGGGCAGGCAAGCCCGGATTTACCGGTGCGGCAATGGCACCTAAACGCCAGCAAGCCAATAAACCGGCTACCATGGCGGGGGTATCCTGGCTGAGAATGGCGACAAAATCGCCCGTACCCACACCGGCTTGCTGCAAACGATACGCGCCTAGGCGGCTCAAGGTATCGAGTTGGCGATAACTTAAGCTGTCGTCGCCACATACCACCGCGCTGGTGTCTCCATACTCGGTGAGATGGCGATCCACCAGCCAATGGCATAAATTTGCCGGATCATCGGCTTGTAGTGCACGCACCGGCGGCACCGCCACCCAGGCTAAGCCACAGCCATTACTGGCCTGACTCGGCCCCGAGGGCACGCCCACCGGGAAATCGGGATCGCTGCTGCGAGCATTAATATACGAGCGCCAATCGGCATCGTTCATTTGCCGATTAAAGCGTCGCAAGCCCGATAACTTAAAGCCATGATGCTCGGCCAAACCGGTAATCCAATGGCGGGTTTTACGGTTGGTGCGCGCGCCAATACTGCAGTGTTGAAAATGGCGCTCCAAGCCCAGCATCATGGTTTCGGCCATGCACGCAAAGCCATGCCCACGCGGAAAACCAAAGTTGAAATTCATATCGGGGCGGTTAGGAAAGGCCACCACGCCACCGTCGATAAACAACACATCAGGACGTGCACCTAAGGTGGCTTTGTCTACATTCGAGGGTTGCGATAAATCGAGAATAATGGCGCCATGCTTTAACTGCCGAACATCCACTAAGAACTCGGTGGAGCTGGTGGCGCAGATCACAATATCGGCATCCACCAGCGCTTCGTCGGCGCTTAAACCACAGTGAATCGGCAGACTGTGTTCGTTGCGCACCAAGTATTGCGCCAAACCGTCGTAGTCTTCACAGCTGAAATAGGCGGCGGCTTGTTTATCCTGATCGAAAAAAGCTTCGCGCTGAGCATCGCCCAAAACTTCTTCACGCAGACTGGCCGCCAAGTGCGAAGTCATACGTCGCCAGGTAGACTCAGGTCGCGCCGGATTACCCACCAAGGTCATATGCGCACAGCGTCCTAAGTAGGTATCCACCAAGCTGCTGCCGATCATACCGGTGGCACCGATAATCACCACTCGGGCTTGATCTAAAGGAATGCCCACTTTGCTCGAGGCATCTTCCACCGCTTGCATGGCGGTGATCACGGTGTAGGTATTGCCCGTAGTTACCGGCACACCGTATTTGGTCATCTTGGTGCCGCCCTGAGTTACCACCGAGGTATAGGCTCCTAAACCCACCAGCTCAGCGCCGTTATCTACCGCCATTTGCAAGGCTTCGGCTACCGTGGCTTCGGCTTCGTCTGGGCTCATCGCTCGCATTTCAGAAGGGAGTTTGGGTAAGGCGATAAACTCACACACCACGCCGCGCTGCTCTGGCCCTGCCGATTGCACCCGTGTGCGCGACACCACAAAAGGCTCCATGGTTTGCTCGGCTAGTTTCGAGACCCGCTGCAAGGCCGGTTCGCTGTAGCGTTGCAAGCTGATGTCATATTCCATCAAGGTGCGCTCGTCCATAAAGTGCACCAAAAAGGCTAAACGGCTATCGCCCGGTTCCGCCTCCGGCCAACCTTCGCGTAATGACTCATCGGGCGTGGCAATCGCTTGGGGCTGGGCTTGTTCGTGATCGTCTAAAATCAGATGTTCAATCAAGCTGCCGGTATCGCCACGGGCGAGTAAATGTAATGCCTGTTCCAAAGCGTCGAGGAATAATTGGCAGTCTTGTTCAGAAATCGATAAGGGCGGTTGAATGCGCAGCACATGGCCCGCGGTTAAGGTGGGCGCGGTACGTACACCATGCACATTCAATAAGTACGAACTAATCACCGGAATCAAACTACCTTGTATCGACAAGGTTTCCAGCACCGCGCCAAAGCTTTGCAACTGAGAAGCACGCTCAAACTGTAAAGCCACGCCCAGCATGAGGCCGCGCCCGCGTACTGAACGCACAATATGCGGATACAACTCAGCTAAGCGTTCTAAGCCCTGACGTAATTGTTGGCCACGTTCGCGAATATTGCGCAGATAATGCTGTTGAGGTTCGAGTAAATGATCTAAAGCCGCCAACGCCACATGGCAGGCAAAGCTATTACCAGCAAAGGTCGAGGAATGATACAAACCTAAATCTTCGCTAAAGCTGTTTTCATTTAACAAGCAACAACCGATGGGTACCAAACCACCGCTTAAGGCTTTCGATAAAGTAAGCGCATCGGGAATTACGTTTTCATATTCACAAGCAAACAAAGCCCCGGTTCGCCCTAAACCGGTTTGTACTTCGTCCAACACCAACAACACATCAAACTCATCACACAGTGCGCGCACGGCAGTCAGATAACCCTCAGGCGGCACTACAACACCACCCTCGCCTTGAAGCGGCTCTAAGATCACACAGGCCACTTGTTCTGCATGCTGTTCTAATGCTTGGCGAATGGCTTCGGTATCGCCATAGGGTACGGCGTAGAAGTGGTTTTTCTCGGCAAAAAACGGTTGCTGATATTTATCGGCACCGGTGGCCGAGAGCGCACCTAAGGTTTTGCCATGGAAGCTGCTTTCGGCATAGATAACACCAGGGCGGTGCTTAGCAGCTCGGCAAGCTTTAATCGCCGCCTCCACCGACTCGGCACCACTATTGGTCATCCACACATAGCGCAGACCCTCTGGTGCCAGTTCGCTTAATCGTTGCGCCAATACGGCTGCGGCTTCAAGGCTTGAGGGTTGAATTAAGTTTGGCTGTTCATTGTGCAAGAACTGCACAGCGGCTTGGTGGATCGCCGTTGGATTATGCCCAAAAGGTAGCGCGCCAAAGCCCGCCACAAAGTCCACGTATCGACGATGTTGCTCATCAAATAAATAAACACCTTCGCCCCGCTGATAATGTTTATCCAACTTTAAAGCGGCCAACATGGTGGCCAAGTGTGGATTCACATGATCGCGGTATAAGGCTTGAATACTGCCCTGCATGATGCCCCCTTAAAACATCGTCCTTTGCGATGGCTGTTGCCTTTGCTTTTTAATTTCTCAACGACGCTCAGCAGCCCCTTCGCCTTGCGCTGTTGTCTTGTTGCGTTGTTATCCTTGCTTAACGTGCCCCTAGTTCATAGGCAGAAAAATCGTCGTCGATAAAGTCAGCTTCAAAGTCGGTGTTGCTAAACTCAATCACACTGCTTTGTGCTTTGCGATGATTTTGCATATGGCGCTTCAGCGCTAAGTATTGGCCATCGCCAATCTCTGCAAACTCGCTGAGTTGCTGGGTTTTCAATAAGGCTTTGGCCGCATCGAAATATTCGATTTTGACGATCTTATAGCTATCTTTCTCCACCCAAGAACGCAGCCTCGAATAACCAATTTCCCGCGCATATTCATCTTCCAGTGGAATTGAATTCAACACCCAACATTGCTGCTCGCCACAGGCTTGTTCGGTTTCGATTTCGTGTTGATAGCGCGCATGCTCAAAGCTGGTTAAATCGGCAAAGCTGTATTGGGTGCCCACAAAGCTATTTTTTTTAGCACTACCGGCAATCCGTCGTGTTTTGCTCAAGTAAGGCAAGTACAACCAAATGTCGTCTTGGTTTTGCTGATGCTCATGAATTAACAAGCTCGTATCGCGAATATCTTGCGGGCTGGTGAAGTGGTAATAACGTTGCGCCGCACCGTGATCGTCTTCTTCCACATAGCGGGTAGATAACTCACCTTCGCGCTCGCGTTGTAACTCGCCATTGCGCAAGTCTTGAATTAACACATCGGCCGACCATGCCTCGATACGATCGACCTGGGCACTGCGCTCGGCAATTTGCGCCGCTGTTGGCGAATCACCAGCCCACGCACCAGACACCCATAAGCACAAAGTAGTCAGCACAAGGCTTTTAAGCATGGGGCACCTCGACAGTGTTTTCGCTTGCCGTATCAGCCGTCTTCACATAGGCAAAGCCTGCCAGCGGCTTGTTATTAATGGCCACTGTGGGCGGTGCAATCCAACTGGCGTAATGATCGGGACGCAGCTCTTGCTGCATTAGCGATTTTAAGCGCCGTCGATCATCATCGCTGGGCAGCCACGAACTTTGCTGTTGTTGTGCTTGTTCGGCGCTAATGGCTTGTCCTTGCGGATCAAAGTGCAGGTTTTTCGCTGGCCCTATGTGGCGATTAAAACGCTCGTGGGCAAGGTAAATGCGGGTATCAATATGATGCGCATCCAAAATGCGATTCCAACGCCGAATCACCACTTGCACCTCTTCCACAAAGCGCCTGCGCATAGCGGTATTCAGCGCATCAACTTCCAACACCTGCACTTGATTTAATACATCACCATCGCGGCGATCCACCATAAGCTGCTCGCTTTGGCCATCGTGATCGCTACAAGAAGGCTCATAAGGCCGGGCGCGAATACCCGCTTCAAAGGCCTCACGAGCCCGGCGGGACTCATCGTTACCAAATAAATCCAACACCCTGGGCGACCAGTAATTTAAGTATTTTTGAATCACCGCCAAGGGTATGCCGCCATGTTCGAAAATATCTTCGCTATCGTGTTGTTGCATTAACTCAGCCGAGCGCCGCAGCACCCGCTCGATACCTTGTGTACCGATCGATAAATGAAAAGGTTCTTCAAACAACATGAAGGCGGCAGTGCGAGCCAGTGGATCGAACGCACCATGACTCACCGTACTGAGTTGGTATTTACCATCCCGATCGGCCAACACACACCAAATAAAGTAAGAAAGCCATTCATCGATAGAATGATTAAAGGCGTCGAGTAAGCGTGGATCAGAATCGGAACCACAGCTGCGATGCAACAAGGCATGGCCTTCGTCTTCGCCCGCTTGGCCAAAGTGCTCCACTAACACATGCACCATAGCCCACAGATGACGCCCTTCTTCGAGCAGAAATTGATACAGATTTCTTAAGTCGTAATTACTGGGCGCACAGCGCGCTAGGTTGGCACTTTGTTCCACCGAGCCCGGTTCAGCATCGGCTTGTACGCGAATATGCTTTAACAATAAGTCGCGGTGTTCTTCAGGTACGGTTTGCCATACCGACTCACCCGCGCGATCACCAAAACGAATTTGTCGTTCAGTCATCGGTGTTTGAAATAAGCCCCAGCGATACTCGCCAGGTTTTACGAAACGAAAATCGGCCCAACCCGCGCGATCGCAACCCACCGGGCAGCGCAGATACATGGGCACTTCGCGAAATTCGCTGGGCACCACGTCGTCCCACCATTGGCGAAACTGATCTTGGTAATGATCAAGGAATAAACCACTGGCCGAGGTCATATCCAAGTTCACGTTATTGGGTATGCTGGCGCGTACCATCCGTACTTCCCCTCACAGTCTGCTGACAAAAACATCGCATAAACGCTGTTTCGAGCAAGCATTACTCGCTTTGTTTTTAGCTTTAATTCAAGGCTTAACTCAAGTTAAGCCAACCCTGTAAAAACACTGATCACCACCAACAGTGCTTACTTAGCAATATTGGTGAATCGAGTTCACTAATACCATTGATTAATACGATCTAAATCAGTAAGCACTAGAAGCTGGAAGGGGAATTCATATAAAGAAGAGCAACGCGTTGATCCTGCCAATACCACACGCGATAACTGGCATTAGCGCTCATCGTTAGCACGCATTGAGTCACTTTGGTGCAAGATTGACGAGCAAGCCAAAGCCACTCGCAAATACGATCTTTTGCCCTTTGAGTCATAGCATTCCCCTTCGCCTTTTTATTGAATACCACCTTTGGTATTTAATAAAAAAACAATGCTGTCTCGGCGGTTTAGTTCGACATTAAATGGATCATTCAAGCCAAAACTTTAAAGCCGATAACTTACACCCAAGCCACAAACTGTTTTTGTCGGCATCGGATTCATTAGGCAGCTGCGATACGACAACTTCACGTCTTGATGACAATCAACATGCCGTAATAGAAACTAAGATTCTATGCGTGTACAAGCAAGACAAGCAAATAGACTCGACGAAAGATAACGTATCATTCTATTTTTTATTAGCATTGATTAAACATTACCATTTAGCAAAAAACACGACTTAGAACCAACAATACAGACCGCTCAACACAATGGTTATTTAAGCAATGACTGCTATAAAAAGAAAAATCAATATTTAGCTACGAAAGCCAGAGTTTACAAACAAGAAAATCGGCCAATAAAATATGGCAATAACGTCACCTATTAGCATCAACCGTTCATTCATTAGTTAGCAAGCATTCGTTTCTATTATCAACAAATCGTTATTCTGGAGATGCAGCATAAGTAAATCTTATGAATTTTTTACCTAATCAGTTAGTCATTATGGGCTATACATCAAGCGCTATACTGAGGCTTATATAGTTAAAACTTCATAACTCGTTTTTTCTTCGTTATAGGCTAATAAAGATTTAGCCATGCCTAGATGAATCCCAGCTATAGATCTGCTATATCAATAAAACAATGACTGCGTGTATGTTGTATTTTGCGGTACAAAACCAATCCATAAAAAAAGGATGAGCCCTAAGCAGGAATCATCCTTTTAACGATTCATCAGCGCATGCTATAGCGTGCGTTTTTAATCAAACATTATTTACTTAACGATACTGAATCAAAGCCGCCGCCGCTAAGCTTGCGGTTTCGGCACGCAGAATCAAGGTATCCAATCGCACGGCGGTAAATCCGCCTTGTTGCCACGATAAGGCCTCTTGTTCGCTCCACCCCCCCTCTGGGCCCACAGCAATAGCAACGCTTTGTTGATCCAAGGGATACGCTGCTAAGGCTTGCTCTGCGCCAGGCACTAAAACTAAGCGGTGCGCGGCTTGTACTTGTTGCATCCAGTCATGCCAGGCTTGTGGCGCATGCACAGTGGGCACATCGGCGCGGCCGCACTGTTCGCATGCGCTATGCACAACACCTTGCCAATGACGCAAGCGTTTTTCTAAGCGTTCGGCTTTGAGGCGTACTTCGGTGCGCTCGCTGATCAACGGCGCAATGGCACCCGCCCCCAACTCCACTGCCTTTTGAATCGCCCAGTCCATGCGCTCTCCTTTAATTAAGGCTTGGCCCAAAATAAAAGGACGCTTAGGCTGAGGGCGCGCTTCACGCTCTGTTGCTAATTGGGCGCTGGTTTTTTGTTTGCTGGCCAAAGTGATGGTGGCCGGGTAATCGTACCCATCGCCATTAAAAACGCTGAAACGATCACCCACCCGTAAACGCAGCACTTGAGTGAGATGGCGCGCTGCCTGGCCTTGGATTTCGACCTCGGCCCCAGGAGTCAATGTTTGTTCGGCATAAACCCGAATCCACCTCATAACGCCACCCCAGTGGCCACCTCCACCGACTCCATCAACACTTGCGTCATGAAATCGATTTCGTCGTTGTCGATCACATAAGGCGGCATGCAGTACAGCACATTACCCAAGGGGCGCAGTAAGGCTCCGCGCTTAATGGCATGTTGATACGCTTTTAAACCACGGCGCTCTTGCCAGGGGTAGGGCGTATCTTTTTGTGGATCGGCCATCAATTCCACCGCCATCACCATGCCTAAGCGGCGAATATCGCCCACGTGGGGATGCTGGCGCAGCGCTTGGACTTGGTCTTCCATACGCTGACCTTTAATTTGATTGTGATCTAACACGGGTGTGGCTTCGAATAAATCCAAGGTGGCCAAAGCGGCCGCGCAGGCAATGGGATTACCCGTATAGCTGTGAGAATGTAGGAAACTGCGGCCTTTATTGTAGTCCTCGTAGAAAGCCTGATAGAGGTTCTCTTTTAATAACACCGCAGCCAAGGGTAAGAAACCACCGGTAATACCTTTGGATAAACACATGATATCGGGCGTGATATCGGCTTGTTCACAAGCAAACAGGGTGCCGGTGCGGCCAAAGCCCGAGGCGATTTCATCGGCAATCAACAACACGCCGTAACGATCGCAGGCTTCGCGCAGCAGTTTTAAGTACACCGGGTGGTACATACGCATGCCACCGGCACATTGTAATAACGGCTCTAAAATCACCGCACAAATATCTTGATGGTTCTCGGCCAGCGCTTGTTCCATATGTAAAAAGGCAGCACGGCTGGCGGCTTCCCATTGTTCGGCGGGCAAGCCTGTGCAGTCTGGCGCGGGCACCACTAAAGGATTCAGCAACAATGGACTGTAAATATCGCGATATATGCCTAAATCGCCCACCGCTAAAGCGCCCAAGGTTTCGCCGTGATATCCATTGCTAATGGTGAGATAGCGATGACGCTTCGGCTGGCCTTGGTTATACCAATAGTGATAACTCAGCTTCAGTGCTACTTCCACCGCCGCCGAGCCGTTATCGGCAAAAAAGACGCGCTCTAAACCCGGCGGTGCTAATTGCACCAGGCGCTCGGTTAAAGTAATGACTGGCTCGTGACTACAACCGGCAAAAATCACGTGTTCCAATTGCTGCGCTTGTTCGGCAATCGCTTGGGCAATATGAGGATTGGCGTGGCCAAAAATATTCACCCACCAAGAGCTCACCGCATCTAAATAGCGTTTCCCTTCAAAGTCTTCCAACCATACGCCCTGACCTTTTTTTATGGGTAACAGGGGAATAGTTTCGTGATCTTGCATTTGCGTGCACGGATGCCAGATATGGCGTAAATCACGCTGCTGCCAATGCGTGTTGCTCGATGCCTTGCTGACCATCTCAGCAGTGTTTGGGTCGGTGGATCGATTCATCAGATGCATTCATGGTGGCTTTTGTTATCATCATTGTCCCACGAAGCCGATGAAAATCCATGAAAAACGTAGCTAATATTCGCCGCCAACCTCGCCACGGACAGCGCGGCTTCACCCTCATTGAAATTCTCGTCGTGCTGGTGATTTTAGGCATCTTGGCCGCCGTCGTCGTGCCACGGGTATTGGATCAACCCGATAAAGCGCGCGCCACCAAGGCCAAACAAGATATCCAAGCCATGGTCACGGCTTTGAATCTGTACCGCCTGGATAATTTTTCCTACCCTAGTACCCAACAGGGTTTACAAGCTTTAGTACAGCGCCCCGGTGGTCGCCCTGAAGCGCCCAATTGGAAGCAGGGCGGATATATCGACCGCCTACCGCAAGATCCTTGGGGCCGTGAGTATCAGTTCTTAAACCCAGGTACCCATGGCGAAATCGATGTGTTCTCCTACGGAGCCGATGGCGCACCGGGTGGTGACGGCATTAATACCGATATTGGCAACTGGACCAATTAAATCCATTGCCAACCTTAAACACCATGTTCTGTACACCAGCTAAAACACCGGCCACCACAGGCAGCGCACTTGCCGCCCGGCGCAGTGCCGGCTTCACCCTCATCGAGATTTTGGTGGGTTTGGTGATTTTAGGTGTGGTGGTAGGCGTGGTGGCTTTAAGCTTGGGTCGTGATCGTGGTGTGGGTCGCCTCAGCGTGGCCGCTCAGCGCGCTCAAGCCTTAATCAGCACCCATTGCCGCCAGAGCGCCATTTTGCAAGGCCGTTTGATTGGGGTGGCCTTTACCGCAGACGAGTATTTTTTCGTTAATCGCTGGGAAGGCGAGTGGCTACGCTTACCTGAGGTAAAAACCGAGCTGCTACCGCCAGGCATTGAGGTCTGGATCAGCCAGGATAACCGCCGAGTGGAAGAGCGCGAAGCGCTTAATGACCTACCGCAAATCTTATGCCTGCCCAGCGGCGAGCTGATTCCCTTTGAGCTGCATTTCGAACTCCCCGAACCACGCCATAGCATTACCTTAAAAGCGTCTAGCAATGGTGATTTTGAATTGGGCGAACTACGCTCAGGTGCAGCGCGATGAGTAAGCCAGTGGCAGTGTCTAGGCCAGCAAATCGAAGGCAGAAAACCGCAGGCTTCAGTCTATTAGAAGTGTTGATTGCCATGGCGGTTATTAG
>JAKSCJ010000236.1 GCA_022360675.1 Lysobacterales bacterium | reverse complement strand
GGCGAAGATGTGGCGGGTTTAATTGTGGGCGGCTTTTCCAAGCGCCGGGCGCACTATCGCGCTGAGCTGCAGCAGCTTGCAGCACAACATCAGGTGGTGGAGCATATTCATTATCTGGGCGATCGCCAAGATGTGCGCGAGCTGATGTCTATTGCCGATATGGTGGTAAATATCAGCAGCAAAGCCGAGGCCTTTGGTCGTACATTGGCCGAGGCCGTGGCCTTGGGACGACCTGTTTTGTCGTGGGATCGCGGTGGTGCCAGCGAAATTCTCCAGCAGTGTTTCCCACAAGGGGCAGTTCCTGCCGACGATATGCTTGCCTTGGTAGATCGCGCTCAAGCTATTTTGCAAGCGCCTGATCGGCCAGCGCCGGTGCCGTATCGCTTAGCGATAACCACGGCGCAAACTCTCGAATTTTACCAACACTTATTGCAGCGGAGCCGGGCAGGTCGTGGCGCATACTGAGTTTTCATTGGTGGTCACCACCTATAACAATGCAGCAACACTGGCTTCTTGCTTGCAGAGTGTGCGCGGCGCGGCTGAAATCTTGGTGCTGGATTCAGGCAGTCAAGACAGTAGCCGAGATATTGCTCGCCAGGTGGGGGCGCGAATCGAAGTCCAGCCTTTTCAAGGCTACGGGCCACAAAAACAAGCCGCTGTGAACATGGCCAGCCACGATTGGGTGTTATTACTGGATGCCGATGAAGTGTTATCGGCCTCGTTAGCGCGAGAAATTGAATTATTGATGCACCGCGGCCCCCAGCACGATGCGTATCGTGTTAAACGTCGTGAACAATTGTTCTGGCGTTGGCAGCATCCGCGTACCAAATTTGTTGAAGCGATTCGCTTATTCGACCGTCGCCAAGCGCGTTTAAGCCACGAGGCGGTGCACGCGGGTGTGGTGGCCAGTCCACCGGTGGGTGAGTTGCACTCCGACTTGTTGCATTTTGGCGAAACCGATGTACATACAAAGGTTTCGCGCTTGAACAATTATTCCAGTGGCATGGCGCGTGAACGTTTACTACAGCGTCCGAAATATCTCAAATTAAAGATGTTACTGGCACCTTGCTGGGCTTTTTGGCGCGAGTATTTATTACGCCGCCAGTATTTAAATGGCTGGGCGGGTTTTATCGCTGCTCGTAGCAGCGCGTACTACACTTTATTGAAATATGCTAAGGTTTTTGACCTGCAACAAGAAAGGCATGCGGCATTAATGGATAGCCGACCGGTGCATTACCGCGCTCCGGGCAAGTCAAGTGATGAAAGCTAAGACAATGATTTCCGGTTTATTAAATATCGAGACCGATTGTTATAGACCATTAAAGCAGGTATTGAACTTAAGTTTAACGGTTGCAGCTTAACGACGACCTGCTAAAACTGACTGCCTGGCAAGGATGTGCCAAGGTTGCCGTTTAAGGAGAGTACGACGATGACTGTAGAACTGTTAACAACATCAAGACAAAAAAGTAAAAGCACGGCCGATCATCGCACTCAGCAAAATATCGATTCACTAACCCAAGCCTGCGCCGATCACCTCTCGGCCGGTACCGTACAGCGTTTATGCCAAGAAGCTGCTGTGGCGCAAGCTATGTCGCGCTTACAGTCCCACCTGCCCGTTGAACTCATGAGTATTGAGCGTATTGCCGAGTTATCGGGACTCAATTACGAGCAAGTACAGCAGGTCTTGCCCCAGGCAAAAGCCATTTTAGGGCGCCGTTTATATCGTTGATGTTGATAGCGCAGGCTCGGTCTTTAAGATCAATACCAAGCGGCTTGGCCTTCGGGGCGCGTTTTAAAGCGTCGGTGTAACCACCAATATTGTGCTGGCGCTTGGCGCACGGCCGCTTCGATACGCTGATTCACCTCGCCGAGAAACGCACTGATCTCCATGCCCTCTTGCCAATGGATAGGTGGGCCGATGTCGATCCGGTAACGGCCGGGTGACAAGCGCTGCGGAAACATGGTGAGCACTGTGGCTTGACTGCGGCGAATAAGCAACCAACTGGCCTTTAAGGTGGCGGTTTGGTGACCGAAGAATGGCACGAACAAAGACCGCTCAGCGCCGAAATCTTGATCGGCGGCATACCACACCATAGCGCCCGATTGTAAATAGCGCATCAGCTGTTTGACCTTGTATTTGCTGATCATGGCATCGGTAAAGCGTAAGCGCCCTCGAGTGTGGTACCACTCTAATACCGGCGATCTCAATGGTCGGTACACACCTGCCGTTTTCTGGCTGCGGCCTAAGTTCAAGCGTAAATATTCGCCCAAAAAGCGCGAGCCTAAATCCATACAGCTCATATGACCGCTCATGAGTAAAATGGGCGTATCGGTGTGTTGCTCGAGGTGTTCGGCACCGTGAATTTCGACACAGAGCTGGCGCGAAAGCGGGCGCGACGACCAAGTCCATGCGCTTTCGAACAACATTAAGCTGACCGAATAAAAATGCTGGCGCAGCAATTGCTGTTGCCAGGCCGGGCTGCGCTCGGGAAAGCAGTGGGCAATGTTGATCTCTGCAATGTGGCGGCGCTTTTTGAGTAATTTCAATAGTAGCGGCGCGATGAGTCGGCAAATACGGTGTGCCCAAAGCGGTGAAACGCGGGCGGCCACCTCAATGAATGCCACACTCAGCCAACCTGGCCAATGGCGCGGATGAAAATTTGGTCGAGAATCCATGGGGCTATTGTGCTTTGTGCGCCTATAATTCGCCACTATGAAACCACTATTGCGTTTGCTCTATACCCTGGCCGTTTATTTAGCCACGCCGGTGATACTAATGTACCTGGCTTGGCGCGGTGTGCGTCATCGCGCCTATTGGCAACGCTGGCGCGAGCGTTTGGGCTTTTTGCGTCAACAGCCGCTGCCCGGCGGGGTGTGGGTACATGCGGTGTCGGTGGGAGAGGTCAATGGTGTATTGCCTTTGGTGCGCCAATTGCAACAAGCCTATCCTGAGCGCTGCATTATCTTTACCTGCGCAACACCTACCGGCAGCCAGCGTATATGCGATGTGTTTAATCCCACCATGCTGGGTACGGCGCCAAGCGCTGAGAAATCAGCTGCTAAGCGATCAGATAATGATCAAAGCGCTGAACCAGAGCGTGGGCAGGTTTATCACTGCTACTTGCCGCTAGATTTACCCGCTGCTCAGCGGCGCTTATTTGCCCAACTTCAGCCCACTTTATTGGTGGTGATGGAAGCCGAGATCTGGCCGAATCTATTCTTTGCGGCCCAACGTCATCAGGTGCCAACGGTGGTGGTTAATGCACGGCTCTCGCAGCGTTCGGCTGATGGCTATCGGCGTTATCTGCCCCAAGCGCGTATGGCTTTGGAGTCGGCCGCAGCTATTGTGGCGCAAACCGAAGCCGATGCACGGCGCTTTGTGAATGCTGGTGCTCACCCCGAGGCGGTGAGCTGCAGCGGTAACTTAAAAGGTGATGTACGCCTGCCAGACGATGTTTGCCAGCGTGCTTATGCGCTGCAAAAGCAATGGGGTGGTGAGCGCTGTGTGTGGATGGGGGCGAGCACCCATGAAGGCGAAGAGGCCGCTCTATTGGCTGCTCATCGTCAATTATTAGCAACAAACCCCAGTAGCTTGCTCATGATTGTGCCGCGCCATCCCGAGCGCTTCGAGCGTGCGGTTGCGTTGAGTTTACAAGCAGGTTTTCAAGTGGCTTGCCATAGCGACTTAAAGCAGCTGAGTGCAAACACGCAAGTATTGGTGGTAGATGCCATGGGTGTATTGGTGGAATATGCAGCCGCTGCCCAGTTGATCTTCGTGGGGGGTAGTTTGGTGCCCATCGGTGGGCATAATCCTTTAGAACCTGCTGCCCTGGGTAAGGCAGTGATCATGGGGGCTTGTCACGATAATGCGCGTGATCTTATTCGCTTGCTGTGCGAAGCCGAAGCGGCGTGTGTGGTGAACAATGCTGCGGAGTTGAGCGAAATTGTCGTTGCACTGTGTGGCCAGCCCGAGCGTTTGCAAAGCATGGGGCAACAAGCCTTGGCGGTAGCCATGGCCCAGCGAGGCGCGGTGGCGCGTACTTGTGCGGTGATTGAGCGCTACTTGGATTAAGCGTTATTTAAGTTGCTCAAAAGCTAAAATATGTTCTGCGCAAATAAGTAAATGATCTGTTGTTGGAAGGTATCTTTCTTGGTGATGCCAACGGGGGTGACGCCAACAAGCTTACTCATACAAAAAAAGCCCCAACCGAAGATGGGGCTTTTTTGTTGTGATTTGACGATAAACGCTTAAGGCAACAATAAGCGATTCACGTCGACTAAATCACTGCCATCCAAAACACCAGCGGCTTGGCGCAGGGTCAGGTGGTCCAGAATGAACTGATGGCGGGCTTGAGAGTAATCGCGCTGGGCCTGGAAGAAGCGTTGTTCTGCCAGCAGCACGTCCACAATGGTCCGGGTGCCCACCTCAAAACCAGCTTGAGTGGCTTCCAACGCGCTTTGAGCCGAAACCAACGCTTGTTGGCGTGCTTCCACCTGTTGAATGCCCGCTTCCACATCGCGGAAGGCATTTTGGGTATTACGTACGGTGGTGCGCTCGGTGCGTTCCAAATCTTTCAGCGTGGCGTTGTGCTCGAACTTCGCTTGGCGAGTACGCGAGATGGTGCGGCCACCCTGGAACAGCGGAATATTCAGCTGGAACGAAATCTGACGATCGCGGCTGAATTGGCTTACCTGGCCGATTTCGTTACCAAAGTCATCAAAGATCGAGTTTTTACCGTTTAAGAAACGGCTATGGCTGGCCACTAAATCCAATTCAGGGTAGTTAGCCGCACGCTGGATACGAATATTCTGGCGTGCCGACTCGGCCGCCATGCGGCTATCTTCTAAGCTGGGGTTGTTGGTTAATGCCAAAAGTACCCAGTCGGAAGAATCGTTGGGATCGGGGCTTTCCAGCGGTACTTCGTCGCGTAGCACATCGAGTTGGTTATACTCGGTGCCGGTGATTTCGCGCAAGGCCTCGTAGGCATCTTGCAGGGTGTTTTCAGCCACGATCACACGGGCGCGCGCACCATCGTAACTGGCGCGGGCTTCGTGAACGTCGGTAACGGCGGTTAAACCCACTTCAAAACGTTGCTCGGCCTGTTCGAACTGGCGTTGCAGTGCTTTTTCTTCGGCCTTAGCAAAGCGCAAGCCGTCTTCACCAGTCAGCACATCGAAATAACGTTGTGCGGTACGCAGTAAGAAATCTTGATAAGCCGTTCGATATTGCGCTTCGTTTTGGTTGACTAAAGCATCGGCCTGCTTCAGCTGAGCGAAATCGCGAAAGCTAAATAAGCGCTGTGTCACCGTGAAGGTGATATTACGAGTGCTAATTTCATTAGGAACATCGGGGCTTTCTTGTTCGGGAAATGCGGATAAATCCCGGAAGAAACGACCATTACCATAGTTCCGGCGGTATGAAATATTGGCCTGAGGTAAAAAATTGGCCCAGGCCTGGGGCTTGTTCTCCTTGCCCGCATGGCGGCGGAAGTCGGCGGCCTGCAACTGCGGATCATTACGCAGTGCCTGGTCGTGAACTTCCAGCAGATTAGCTGCAAATGCATTGGCCGAAGCCAGCAAGCCTGCTGCCACAGACAGCATTAAAAAAGACTTACCGGTTGCGAGGCCGGAGAGCAATTTCATAGCGCGCTCCTAGTACTTATTAAAATTTGAAGGGTTCGGGGCGGGTGCTGTGAATCAGTGCCGGCACGTCGGTTTCGAAGAAACTCTCGCGCTGTAATTGACCGTCGGCTTGACGCGTCAACGTAATGGCTTCCATCAAAGGTGATTCACCGACCACGATAAATAACCGGCCCCCTGGACGCAGCCACTGCAAGAAACGCTCGGGTACATCAGGAGCAGAACCGGTAACCACCACGACATCGTATTGTTGACCGGGTTCCCAGTCGGTCATGGCATCGCCGGTAGACAGTGTGATTTTATCGGCGTGTTCACTGTTCCACTCTTTGAGTTTTTCACAGGCACGCTTGCTTAGCGCTTTATGATATTCAACACTATCCACTTTCGCCGACAGGGCGGCTAAGCAGGCGGTCATAAAGCCGCTGCCGGTGCCGATCTCGAGAACATTCTCGTTGCCCTGAAGTGCTAAAGACTGCAGTACGCGGCCTTCAACAACGGGTTTCATCATGACCTGATCGTGGCCCAGTGGAATACTTAGATCAGCAAATGCCAGTTGGGTGTAGTGGGCGGGAACAAAATCCTCGCGCGGTACCTGCTGTAATACGTCAAGAACTCGCGGGTCCAGGACTTCCCAGGTCCGCACTTGCTGTTCCACCATATTAAAACGAGCCTGATCGATATTCATGTGAGATCCGTTGCTTCTCAGTGGCCGCAGGGTTACCCGCGGTTGTTGCCTAAATTAATGCATGCCCAAATTGGCGTGACAGTGCCGGAAGTCACTCCGGCAAAACAGCCTGATATCATACCAGCCTGGAACCATTGCCGCCGCCTGTAAAAGGGGGCGCAACAGTAGTGAGATTGTTAATGAACGCAAACCCGAAGGACGTTTTCGCCCGAACCCGAGAATTGAGCAGCGATGTCACCAAGCCTTATCGCGGCTCACGTAAGATTTATGTGCCCGGAAGCCGTGGCGATATTCAAGTCCCGATGCGTGAAATCGAGCAGCATGCAACGTCTGCATTGTTCGGCAAAGAGGACAATCCGGCGGTCACCGTATATGACACTTCAGGCCCGTATACCGACCCCGATGTAAAAATTGATTTACAAAAAGGTTTAGCGCCGCTGCGCCAAGCCTGGATCGAAGAGCGTAATGATAGCCAAGCGCTCAGTGGTCCTACCTCCGACTACGGTCTGGAACGCCTGCAAGCCGATGAAACCGCCCACATGCGTTTTCCGAATCTGCGCGCGCCACGCCGTGCTGCCGATGGCCGTAATCTGTCGCAGATGCACTATGCCCGCCAAGGCATTGTGACGCCTGAGATGGAATACATTGCCATCCGCGAAAATCAGCGTCTGGAAAGCCTGAAAGATCAAGGCTTGCTGAACCGTCATCCGGGGCAAAGCTTTGGTGCCGCCATTCCCGACCTCATCACGCCTGAGTTTGTGCGCAACGAAGTGGCTCGCGGACGCGCCATCATTCCGGCCAATGTGAACCACCCCGAGGTGGAACCCATGATCATTGGTCGTAACTTCCTCACCAAAATTAACGCCAATATCGGTAACTCGGCGGTGACCTCGTCTATTGCTGAAGAAGTGGAAAAAATGGTTTGGGCGGTGCGCTGGGGCGCCGACACCATTATGGATTTATCCACCGGCAAACATATTCACGAAACCCGTGAATGGATTTTGCGTAACAGCCCCGTACCTGTGGGCACTGTGCCCATTTACCAAGCGTTAGAGAAAGTCGACGGTGTGGCCGAGGCCCTGACTTGGGAAATTTTCCGCGACACCTTAATTGAACAAGCCGAGCAAGGGGTGGATTACTTCACCATCCACGCCGGTGTGCGCCTGCCCTTTATTCCGCTGACTGCCAAGCGTGTGACGGGTATTGTGTCGCGTGGTGGTTCCATCATGGCCAAATGGTGTTTGGCCCATCACCGCGAAAGCTTCTTGTACGAGTATTTCGAAGACATCTGCGAAATTATGAAGGCTTACGATGTGAGCTTCTCGCTGGGCGACGGTTTACGTCCGGGCTCCATCGCCGATGCCAACGACGAGGCGCAAATGTCGGAGTTGCGTACACTGGGCGAGCTCACCAAGATCGCCTGGAAGCACGATGTGCAAACCATGATCGAAGGCCCCGGCCATGTGCCCATGCACATGATCAAAGCCAACATGGAAGAGCAACTCAAACACTGCCACGAAGCGCCGTTCTACACCTTGGGCCCGCTTACCACCGATATCGCGCCCGGTTACGATCACATCACCAGCGCTATCGGCGCGGCCATGATCGGTTGGTACGGCACCGCCATGCTGTGTTACGTAACGCCG
>JAKSCJ010000448.1 GCA_022360675.1 Lysobacterales bacterium | reverse complement strand
CGGCTTGCTGGCCAATAGCCGTTACCGTGATACTGAGCGGCCCTTGTGTCATATCGCCGCCCACCAGCTCCACCTGATGTTGCTGCGCTAGTTCCGCAAAACCTGCTGCAAAACCGGCAACAAAACTTGCATCGGCGGTGGGTAGAGTGAGATTCAACAAGGCCCAGGCGGGCTGTGCGCCCATAGCCGCTAGATCGCTTAAATTAACAGCGAGGCTTTTCCAGCCTAAGTCGGCCGGATCCACATCGGGAAAAAAATGCACGCCTTCCACCAGGGTATCGGTGACCACGGCAAGGCTTCCTGAACTTTGCAGCAAGGCACCGTCGTCGCCGATGCCCAATACCGTATCGTGGCGCGGATGTGGAAAATAACGGCGAATTTGTTCAATCAGCTCAAACTCGGCCACGCCTCTACCCTTTGCTATTCCTTAGCTTATCCATTGCTATCTTCGGCTCCATCCGCCGCGCTGTCGTTATCGGCCCACACTTGGTAAACCTCCAGCTGTACCAGCTGGCGACGGGGGATCACCACGCCAAACTCACCACCCATTTTGCGCTGCATAAGTCGCACATCGCCATTGGGCATCATCGACATGCGCCCCACAAATTGTTTTTGATCTTTACGGGTTGCACGCACACGGTGGCGTTCGTAAAGCGGCAGTTGATCTAATGCCACCGCGCGATAGCTGGGTTTAATTTCTTCTTTTTCTTCCACCACCTCAGGAGCTGCCTCTTCAGGCAATAAGTCTTGTACTTGGGCGGGCACATTAAAGATATTCTCGGCCGCTTCCCGCTGCTCATCACTCAACTCAGCACGGCGTCCACGGCGACGGGGTACATTGCCATCTTCCACCAAGGCTACGGGCACGTAGTTTCGTGGATCATCAATGCACGACTCGGCTCTTAGCGCGTAATGCTGAGCGCGCTGGAATTCGTTTTCGTCTTCGTATTCTTCGAGAAAATTGCCGAGAATCTGGGCGTGCTCGATATACTCTTCCAGCAGGCAGCTTTCATCGGTTCCGCAAGCGCACACCGCTTCGGCGCTACGCTCTACCTGGGCAATATCTGCTTGGCCCTGCCACTGGTAAAACTCTTCGAAAAACTCCAGCCCGCCAAAACCAAGGCCGGTAACAAACATAATCAATGAGAGCACGACGCCGATGACCGCATTGGCGATATACACCAAAAAGCCGCCAACCATCGTCATATCTAGCATTTTGGCCAAAATGGCGGTGGTCGCCACCATGCTACCGATGATTAGCAACACTGGATTGGGCAGAATAAAAGCGATGGGGATCATCACCAAGCCACTGAGCAGCAAAGCAAAGAACACCCTAAGAATCGAAGCATTTCCTGCGCCTAATGCTTTGGCCACAAGACTGGTGAGCCAGAGCGACAAAATAAAATAGACGAGTAACAGGACAACTATGATCATGAACCACCCAAAGTTCGAGCTCACCACCGCTGTGTGCGGACCTTGGCAGCCGTGATCCTAGCTGCCGCAATTGAACCCAATCGTTCCGCGCTTCAGCATCGTTTTGATGTGAAAAGAGTGGTTCGTTTGGATGAATTGCTGAAGCAAAAAAGGCGGGGCAACACACAAACAAGGGTACTGCAAAGCGCAGTGACTCCCGCGTAGTAGTCGCTTTATTCGCTGCCTTTTTTACCGCTGATCATCCCAATTCAGCACGAGACGAAATACAGTATAGCCCATGGATCGGCGCTGACTGTGTCGACTCATCAATTACACTATACAAATAATTTGCCGTATTGGCGCGCATTCCCAGCGCCTAAAAATCAGTAAAAATTGCCAATCGGCCAAAGAAAAAAGGGAATGGCACAAGAACCATTCCCTTCATGACTTCGCTAAAACAGCCGCCAAATCTGCTATTTTGCTGACTTAGCAGACGGTTTATTCTTTTGGCGTTTGGCTTTGCGCCAACTCGGTTTTGCGTGTTTTCTTGGCCATAGGGTCTAATACGCCGTTAACGAAGGCGTGGCCCTGCTCGGAGCCAAAACGACGCGCCAGCTCTACCGCCTCATCCAGTACAACACGTACGGGAACCTCTAGACGATGCACCATTTCAAAGGTGCTTAAGCGCAAAATGGCACGCTCAAGTGGGTCAACATGATCCAATACACGATCTAAATAACGCCCCAGCTCCTCATCGATTTGCGCACAGTGTTGCTCAACGCCTTCCAGCAAATCGCGGAAATATTCCACATCCACACCGGCGAAGTCTTGCTCGTCGAGAAACTGCGAAACAATGGCACCAGCATTCT
>JAKSCJ010000403.1 GCA_022360675.1 Lysobacterales bacterium | reverse complement strand
TTTGCCGATATCGACGGCAATGGTTTTAACGATTTATTCCTGCCCGGTGTACGTGAATTTGGCCTGCGCTTATATTTAAACGACGGTCAGCAATTTACCGAGGCCACCACACCTTGGGGTTTGAATATTGCCACTGAAGATCAGCTCTCTTTGGCCTTTGCCGATGTGGATGCCAATGGTTTTCTCGATGCCGCCGTCACCCATTGGGATAACAGCCAGCCCGAGGGTGGAACTCAGCATTTATGGTTAAACCAAGGCCAGCAATTCACCAGCGCCGGTTTGGATTGGGGTATTAGCCAGGCCTTTAGTGAGGGTGATTTCAGTTTCACCGCCAACTTTGTCGATCTCAATCAAGACTATCGTCCCGATTTACTGATCAGCTCCGATTTCAACACCAGCCAGTGTTACTTGCACCAGGGAGATCAGTTCCAAAACATCACCAACGAGGCCGTCATTACCGACGAAAACGGCATGGGTTCAGCCATTGGCGATTACGATAACGATGGCGATATGGATTGGTTTGTGACCTCCATCTTCGATAACGATGTCGATCCCGGCTGGGGCACCACGGGTAACCGCTTGTACCAAAACGATGGCAGCGGCCAGTTAAGCGATGTGACCGATACCGCAGGCGTACGTGATGGCTATTGGGGTTGGGGTGCCTGCATGGCAGATTTCAACAACGATGGTTGGCTGGATATCTTCCACGTGAATGGTTGGAATCCGGTGCAATCGCCCTTCCAAAGCGATCCAGCACGCTTGTTTGTGAATCAGCAAAATGGTCAGTTCACAGAGCAAGCCTTATTACGCCAAGTGGGCGATACGGGGCAAGGTCGTGGCATTGTCTGCTTCGACTACGACCGCGATGGTGATGTGGATATCGCCATTCAAAATAATCAAGGCCCAGGCAGTTTTTATCGCAATAATGCCAGCGAGTCTTTGGCTCATCACTGGTTAGGCGTACGCTTAATGGCTCCCGCACCAAACCAAAGCGGTATTGGCGCGCGCATCACCTTGCAACAAGGTCAACAAAGCCAAGTGCGCGAAATGCGCATTCCCAATCATTTCTTATCGACTTCGCCCGCTGAAGTCTTTTTTGGCCTAGGCACCAACAATGCGGCCAGCACGATTCAAGTACGCTGGCCCGACGGCGAACTGAGCCGTCATCAACCGCGACTTCACGACCGTTGGGTCACATTGGTGCATCCTCAGCAAGATGTACTATTTGCCGATCGCTTCGAATAACACCACTCGGCAAAATCCTCCATCTAAACGCCAGAGCAACAACAAGCTCTGGCTTTTTTTACCAGTGTGCTCTTGTACGTATCACTAAATTCCAAGCATTGCCTTTATCGTTTTTCAGCATCTCCCCCAAAACTTAAGATCAACACTTGCCAACTCAAACAAATGAGCGGGCAACTTATGGTGTTTTATTGCTAAAAGCAACACTCTTAAGCTCCGCGACAAGGATAGATACCGTCGCGGCATTCAGTGAACGACAACAACATCTAGTCGAGGCTCGAGCACTGTTTTGTTGAGCAGAGCGAGCCACAGCCAAAACTGCTGCGTTTGTGATCTGTTCATTAAAAACGAGGGGGAGCACAGGTGAACAACGTCGGGGTCGATGCCGCTACAGAACTGACAAGCACCGAAGAAAT
>JAKSCJ010000374.1 GCA_022360675.1 Lysobacterales bacterium | reverse complement strand
GCTTGTTGTTCGCCAGGGCTTAATTCATGGCCAGCCACGCCAATCATCAAGGGCCCGGGAATCAAGTGCGATGAAGGATCAGCTTGCGTATTTGGCATGGGGTTTTGCTCGGTTATTGCGTGTTATCGGTTATGGGCTTTTTAAGGAGCGTGGGGAACAGTCTCTAAGCAATGGGGCTCTAAGCACCGGGGCTCTAAGAATAGGGAGCCCAAGGCACTAGGGCTTGAGGCACTGGGTTACGACCACCGGCTCCAAGGATGCTTGGCCAATTCGGTATTGTAGTAGCGTAAGTCGTCGGTAACTTCAATGCCTAGCCAAGCAGGCTGCGGAAAATATTGCCCCACGGTTTTCAGCTCGATCTCGGCCACCACTAAGCCCTGGTTGGCGCCGAGAAACTCGTCCACCTCAAAGCACAGCTCGCCTACCGGCACCCAATGGCGAATTTTCTCGATGCGTAAGTTGGCACATTGGCTGAGGATTTCTTCGGCCTCAGCCAATGGAATGGGATATTCAAACTCAAGGCGGCTATGGCCGGCCGTGCGCGATTTAATATTGAGATGCGCCTCGGCACCCGCCACTCGCACCCGCACCGAACTACGTCCGTGGTCTTCACCGTTAACGGGTAAAGAACCCAGGTAGCCCTGGTCCATTCGTTGTGAGCGCGAGACCTGGGCGCGCCAGCTTTCATCGCGGACTAAGAATTTGTGTTCAATCTCCAAGGCCATGGCAAAGCCTCTTGGTCATAGTGAAGAAGGCCGCATAGGCGACCTTCTTCAAATTTAAATCATTGTATTGTCGAAGCCCAGCGGCTTAGTCGCGAACAAACAAAGCCATGGATTCCACATGGGAGGTATGCGGGAACATATCCATCACGCCCAGTTTCACCATACGGTAACCGTGTTCGTTCACCAAAATACCTGCATCCCGCGCCAAGCTGGCGGGCTGGCACGAGACATAAACCAAATGGCGATTATTGGTGGCAGCCAGCCAGGGAATCACCGCCTCGGCACCGCTGCGGGGTGGGTCTAACAACACGCGGTCGTACTGACCATACCAAACTCGATCGCTAGGGTCTTCGCGCAGGTCAAAAGGATAAAACTGGGTGTTGTCCAAACCGGCCGCCTGAGCGTTATGGCTCGCTTGTTGGGTGAGGCTTTCTTCCCCTTCAATGCCCACCACTTCTTTAACTCGGCGTGCGATGGGTAAGGAGAAATTACCCAGACCACAGAACAAATCTAAAACCCGGTGTTCGGGTTTTAGATCCAACCAGTCGATAGCTTGCTGCACCATCGAGCGATTAATCTCCGGATTAATTTGCGTGAACTGATGCGGCAAGAAGTCCAAACGTAAAGGCGGTTCATCCACAGTGTAGAACAGCTCGCTATTCTCACCACTCAGTGGATGGATGGTTTTTAAGCCCTTGGGTTGCAAATACACGATGAGCCCGGTGTCGTCGCTGAATTGCTTTAACAGGGCCACATCGTTGTCGTTTAAAGGCTCTAAATGGCGGAATACCAAAATAACATGTTCATCGCCTGCGGCTACTTCAATTTGCGGCAGTGCATCACGCACACTGAGTTGCTCAATAAGCTCCGACAGCTCATTTAATCGGGTGCCTACCGCGGGATGCAGAATATCGCAGTTACGGCAGTCGGCCACACGGTGGCCACTGCGTTCACGGAAACCCACCAACACCCGTTCTTTCTTAGGCACATGGCGCACGCTTAAGCGAGCCTTGTAACGATACGCCCACAGCGGGCCGGTTAACGCTGGCACCACTTCTTCTGGCGTGACTTTACCGATGCGGGTGATGTTTTCCAACACTTGGCGCTGTTTGAAATCGATCTGCAACTCAGGGGCTAAATGCTGCAAGGCACAACCACCGCAGCGATCCACATGGGCGCAGCGGGGGTCAACTCGATCGGGAGAGGCTTTTTCCACCGCAATGGCTTCGCCTTCGTCGTAACGGCGATGACGTTTATACATACGTACACGTACTTCTTCGCCCGTTAAACCACCATGCACAAACACAGCTTTGCCATTGTGGCGCGCAACACCGCGACCATCGTGAGTTAAATCGGTAATTTCCATCAGCGGGAAGTCCGCCGGTTGCAGAGCGCTCATGCCGGTATCCTATGGGTAGTGGGCGCAGACGATGCCGGACGGCACCGCCTTATCGAATCTAAGAACTTAAACGAGGGGTTTAAGCGGGTAGGCTTAAATTTTAGCTAGTGGCTTATTTTTGCGTCCACTGGCCGTTGGCACCTTGGTAGTACCAACCTTTGGGTGCATTGGCGACCCAGCGTTTTGCAAAAGTATTGCGAATATCGGCTTCCCACTCGGGATGGCCATTAGCCACAGCAATTTCGCGATACAAGGCTTTGCGATCGTTGTTTTCTTCCTTCACTAAGCCTTCCAGGCTACGGCGTTGTGCCAAGCTTACCGCGCTGCGATCACGAACTTGGATCATACCGTTTTGGCCAAAACCAATCGCACCGCTGGCAAAGAAAGGCTTCAACTTTTGTTGCTGACGCTGCGCCATGCGCTGGGTAATGGCTTTAATTTGCGGCGTGCTCACATCGATATTGGCTTGTTGGGCATGCGCTGCGGGAATCACCGCGTTTAATACGGCCTCTAAAGCCGGGCCAATGCCCTGTAGCGATGAACGCGCATCGCTGGTGGTTTCGGGTTGGGTTTCTGGTGCCGCCCCCAACACATCTTGAATAATACGATCAGCCGCTTGTTCAGCCGCCGCTGCAGGAAAGTAAACATTGATGGTGACACAAGCTTGCATGAACACAAGCATGAGAATCATCACTGCGTAAAAACGAGTACGAATGGGCATGAAAGCAGCTCCACGAGGTTTGGGTCGCCGCGCTGTTACACCGGCGATCAATTCAAGATTCATGCATTATACGGCAAGCACCTGAGCTGGCGCTGAATCGTGCCTTCGCCATGTGGCAGCAGGCTAACTGGGGCAAGCGCCATTAGTTGATCTGCGGACTGCCCGGACCTTGGATGATCTGCTTGAGCTGATTTAAAAACACCGGCCAGTCCACTTGTTGCTGAAAGCCTTTAATAGTGATGCGCGGTAAGCCCCGCCCTTTCACCAAATAATAGGACTGATCTTCACTGCTGGCCTCCACGCCGCCCATGTAGCAAATATTATTGTGTAAACGACACGAGAGTCCCAACTTGCTATAGGGAAACTCTTCAAACAAAAAGCCCACAATCCCACCCAAGGCGGCCCCACCACCGCCGCCGATCTTCGAGAGGTTATCCACAGCTCGCTGACTGATACGCCCATCGCTAATACTGCGAATATGGGCATCGAAGGCCACCGGTTGCCAATTCAATAACCGCAGCTGGCGCACCTCGCCATCGAGCAAGCCTGTGATTCGACCAAAAGAAAACGCCTGAGTTAAGGGCTCAAGATCCAAGCTTTGTACGCTTAAATTGGCGCTCATGCTGGGCAAGCTGCCAAACACCCGCTCCAGAGCCAAGTCTTGCAAGCGCACACGACCACCAAAAATCTCAAAATCCAAAGCGCCATCTAAACTCAGCACACCATCTTGATAACGTGCACCGGGTAAGCGCCCCGCTAAGGTGCCACCAAAAGCAGGCCAGCCGAAGGATTGGGTTAGCAAACCCATATCGATAGGTTCGATCTCAGCGTCTAACTGCAGTTGCCAATTATTTTCTTGCTGGCGTTGGATTCTTAAATCATCCAGGCGCAAGGCTCCATCCAGTAAAGGTAAACGCGTGCTTTGCGCGAGACGAAATTGATCTTGACCAAAATAGCCCTGCAGTGAGCTATCAGCCGAACTCAAACCCCATACGCTAAGCTCTTGCCAAGACAGCTTGCTTAACAACGGCGCTGCGGTGGCGCTTTCAAGGTAGTTTTCAAGCAAAGCGGCTTGTGGCTGCGTGGTCTCAGCACCGGGTAACGCCACATCGTCTGGGCGCTGTTGGGTGTCGGTGGAATGCTGAAGCCGGGAAGGATCTCCGTAATTGAGCAGACCGTTGAGCCCGGCAATCGCGAAACGCTGGCGCCCATCAGTAACGGCAATATCTTTTAGTTGCAGCTGAAATGCGGCAACATCACGAGCCTGCATCGATAACTGGCCTGTAGCCTGACCTGCCAGTTCTAAATCGCTGAGAGCGGCACCAGCCAAAAAACCACTTAAGTACGATTGGCTCATGGCGGCCAGATCAAATTCCAGCGCCTCGATTTGTAAATCTTGCAAGGCTTGCTCGGCCCATAAACCATGCCCCACCAACGTCAGCGCTGGCGCATCCTGCCAAGCCAGGTGCTCTACATAATAGCTATT
>JAKSCJ010000459.1 GCA_022360675.1 Lysobacterales bacterium | reverse complement strand
CGATTAAATCTAACCACATCAAACCCACCTTTAAACTCGAACTTAACTTTACCTAACTCACTGAAATACAACTCCAACTCACAATCTAAATCAAAGGTTCCTGCAGTCTCTACTGAAAAAGCTTGCACTTTGCTAAAAGGAAGCGATGTGTAGTCAACCTTAGATCCTGTTATACCTTGTACATTAGCGGCAATAACACGCTTATTAGTGAATATAAGCTGGTCCCGAATCGTTTTAAATGCTGCAAATACTTCTTCCTCTTCAATTAGGAACAAGTGAAACTCTTTTTTAATTTTCTCAATTGCCATTGGCTTTAGCTTAAAGACTGCAGAATTTTGGAAATCGATCATAACCACTTCCTTTGGTTATAAAACTCAAGAAATAGAATACACAGCTACCTAATATTATGGTTTTGCAAGCTCCTAGCAATCATCAACCACTGTATAAAAACCCACTAATACCCTAAAATAACCCTCCCCCCACAAGTTTTGGAAGGTTGTGATGAGCGAAACGCCTGAGAATGGTTTATTAACGGGACCAGATGGGAAGCAGCGCTGTTGGTGGTATGGCGGTTTGGATGACTATATGCAGTATCACGATCGCGAGTGGGGTCGGCCGGTGGTGGATGATCAGCGTTTGTTTGAGAAGATTTGTTTAGAGGGTTTTCAGGCCGGTTTGAGTTGGCTCACGATTTTGCGCAAGCGCGAGAACTTCCGCGCGGGTTTTGCCCATTTCGATTTTGAAAAAGTAGCAAAGTTTGGTGATGAAGACGTAGAACGCTTGGTGAAAGACGCCGGCATTGTGCGCCACCGGGGCAAGATTGTTTCCACCATTAATAATGCGAAGCAAGCGCTGCGATTGCGCGATGAGTTTGGTTCTTTGGCCGCGTATTTCTGGCGTTATGAACCCAGCCCAGCCAAGCGCCCCCAGAGTTTTACCTACGAATCTCTAACCTCGTTCACCACCACCGACGAATCCAAAGCCATTAGTAAAGACTTAAAAAAACGCGGTTGGAGCTTTGTGGGCCCCACCACCGTGTATGCCTTTATGCAGGCCATGGGGTTGGTGAACGATCATCTGGAAGGCTGCCATTGTCGCGCAGAAATCGAGCAATTTCGGGCCACGTTCAAGCGCCCGCAATAGCGTCGTTATCGGGCGCGCTCGCGGCTTTATTTTCAATGCAAAAGCCTACTTGAGAATCGCTCGCAATACCGCCACAGCACGGATACAACACTAACGATATAATACCGGGTTGATATCAATAGCCATTGAATTCACCCCGGCCCATTGATGAGCGTTCATTGATGTTTCGGCAGCCGGGTGTGATCACAACAGCGACTGAGGAATAACGATGAGCGAACGTGAGGTCATGGAATACGATGTGGTGGTAGTGGGCGCGGGTCCCGCAGGCTTGTCCACCGTCATTCGGTTAAAGCAATTGAATGCCGATCTCAACGTGTGCGTTATCGAAAAAGGCTCGGAAGTGGGCGCGCAGGTGTTATCGGGTGCGGTGATCGAACCCGGCCCGTTAGACGACCTGCTGCCCGGTTGGCGCGATAATCCGCCACCGGTGTGTGTGCCGGTAACCCGCGACGATTTCTTCTTGATGAACAAAACCGGTCGCACCAAGCTCATCACTCCGCCGCAGGTAAGCAACCACGGTAATTTCATCGTGTCTTTAGGTGCTATGTGCGCCTGGATGGCACCCCAGGCTGAAGAACTGGGTGTGGATATTTTCCCCGGCTATGCCGCCGCCGATATCCGCTACCGCGACGACGGCAGTGTGGCCGGTGTCATCATCGGCGATATGGGCGTCAGCCGCGAAGGCGAGCAAAAAGATACCTATGTAGAAGGCATTGAAATCCACGCCCAGGTCACCGTCATGGCCGAAGGTTGTCGCGGCCATTTGTCGAAGCAACTCATCAAAAAATTCGAGCTGGATGCCGATAGCGATCCACAAACCTACGGCATTGGCTTAAAAGAGCTGTGGCGCGTGCCTGAAGGCCGGGTGGAGCCGGGCTTGGTCCAACACGGTTTTGGCTGGCCGCTGGACCCCAAAACCTACGGCGGTTTCTTCATTTATCACTTAGATAAAGATCGTGTGGCCGTGGGTTATGTGATCGGCTTAGATTACGAAGATCCACAGTTTTCGCCCTTTGAAGCCTTCCAACAGTTTAAAAACCACCCCAGCGTAAAAAGCCTGCTGGAAGGCGGCGAAATTCTTTCCAGCGGAGCACGTGCCCTGGTGGAAGGCGGTTATCAATCGCTGCCGCGTGTGGATATGCCCGGTGCCCTCTTGGTGGGCGACGCGGCGGGTCTGCTGAATGTACCTAAGATTAAAGGCACCCATCAGGCCATCCGCTCTGGCATGTTAGCGGCCGAACATTTAATGGAAACCCAGCTCAAGAGCGAGGGTTTCGATCAACGTTTACGCGCCTCTGAAACCGTTAGCGAGCTGAAGAAAGTACGCAACTTCCGTCCCGGTTTCCAAAAAGGTTTGTGGTGGGGTTTGATGAACTCGGTGTGGGAAACCGTTACCGGTGGCCATTCGCCCTGGACTTTAGGTAACCACGCCGACCACAGCGCCACTAAGCGCAACGACGAAGTGAATGTAAAACGCGATTGGATCGACCGCGAATTACCGCCGCGCGATCGTTTGGCCAGTGTGTACTTCGCCACCACGGAACACGACGAAGACCAGCCCATTCACTTAAAGATTACCGACCCCGATGTCTGCATCAGCCAGTGTGGCGATGAATACGATCATCCTTGCACCCGTTTTTGCCCGGCGGGCGTTTACGAAATGGTGAACGACGAAAACGGCAAGCATTTGCAGATTAACTCGGCCAATTGTGTGCACTGCAAAACCTGCGACATTAAAGATCCGTACCAAGTCATTAACTGGGTCACGCCTGAGGGCGGTTCGGGTCCGAATTATCAGAATTTGTAATGTTCACACTCGCTAATTTGCGTGCTTGAGATTCCACGAATACTCGGCACATCCGTAACTTAGCGATGCTTATGCTGCAAAAGAGGCGCTTTCTAGCGCCTCTTGGCGTTTTTGGCGGCCACAAAAGTTATTCCTGTGGCACTGCCCAACTCTCACTACATAAATCCCTTCACGGTGGCATTACACCTCGTTACCCCAAGCGTAGTAAAATAGCGGTTTTGGCCGCGACTCCGGCAAGCTCTGCCAGGGCCTTGAATGTCCCAAGCCTGGGCCTGAAACGGCGCACTCCTGGCCAGACAACGACGAAAGTAGGAAATCGAGCGATGAAGATCCTGGTATTAATCAAACGCGTTGTGGATTACAACGTGCGCGTACGGGTAAAACCCGACGGCAGCAACGTTGATTTAGACGGCGTGAAGATGAGCATCAACCCCTTTGACGAAATCGCAATTGAAGAAGCGCTGCGCATTAAAGAGCGTGGCGAGGCCGAGGAAGTAATCGTTGCTTCCATCGGTAGCGATGAGTGCCAGCAACAGCTGCGCACCGCTTTGGCCATGGGTGCTGATCGTGCGATCCAAGTGAGCTGCGATGAAGCCTTGCAGCCGCTGAGCGTTGCCAAAATTGCCGTCAAGCTGGCTCAACAAGAAGAACCGGGCTTGGTCATCTTAGGTAAGCAAGCCATCGATGGCGATAACAACCAAACCGCCCAAATGATGGCCGCTTTATGGGGCCGTCCGCAGGCGACCTTTGCCTCCAAATTAGCACTGGCCGATGGCAAAGCCACGGTAACCCGCGAAGTGGATGCCGGTTTAGAAACTATCGAGGTGGATTTACCCGCCGTGGTCAGCACTGATTTGCGCTTAAACGAACCGCGTTTCGTGAAGCTGCCGGAAATCATGAAAGCCAAGCGTAAGCCGCTGGCCAAGATTCCGCTGGCCGATCTGGACATCAGCATCGAAAACAACCTGAGCGTACAAAGCTACGCACCGCCGCCGCAACGCGAGCGCGGCATCATGGTTGACGATGCCAAAGGTCTGGTGCAAGAACTGAAAAACCGCGGATTACTGTGAGCCACAACATGAGCAAGATTTTAATTATTGCCGAACACGACGGCAGCCAGCTGAATCCCGCCACTGCGAAGTGCGTGAGCTGTGCAGAAAAAATTGGCGGCGATATCGAGATTGCCGTGTTCGCTGAAAACGGTGCCGCTGTGGCTGAACAAGCCGCACAAATCGCCGGTGTCAGCAAAGTGATTCAAATTGACGACGCTAAATTCGCCCACGCTTTGGCCTGTGTGATTGCCCCCGAAGCCGTGGCATTAGCGCAAAACGGTTATAGCCATGTCTTGGGTCCGTCGAGCACCTTCGGTAAAGACCTGCTGCCCCAAGTGGCCGCACTGCTGAACGTGAACCAAGTTAGCGACATTATGAGCGTGCAAGGCAGCCATGCCTTCCAACGCCCTATTTATGCGGGCAACGCCATCATCGATGTCACCGCGCCTGAAGGCTTAACCGTGGTGGCCACCGTGCGCACCGCCTCGTGGGCCGCTGCCGCCAATGGCGATAGCGCCGCCGCCATCGAAAGTGGCAGCGCGGTTGCCGCTGATCCGGGCCACACCCGCTATGTGGGCACCGAAGGTGCCAGTGGTGATCGCCCCGATCTGCAAACCGCCAATGTGGTGATCTCCGGTGGCCGTGCTTTAGGTAGCGCCGAGAACTTCGACATCATTTATCGTTTGGCCGACAAACTGAAAGCCGCTGTGGGTGCTTCACGCGCCGCTGTGGATGCCGGTTACGTGCCCAACGAGTTACAAGTCGGTCAAACCGGCAAAATTATCGCCCCCGAAATGTACTTTGCCTTTGGCATTTCTGGTGCTATTCAGCATCTCACCGGCATTAAAGACGCCGGCACCATTATTGCGGTGAATAAAGATGCCGATGCACCCATTTTCGAAGTGGCCGACATCGGCCTGGTGGGTGATCTGTTCCAAATTATTCCCGAACTGGAAGCAAGCATCTAACCATGAACGCAGCACTCTGGAAGCCCGATCAGGCAAGGATTGATCAAGCCAATATCACCCAATTCATGCGCCGCATGGAGCAGGAACACGGCTTAAGTTTTACCGACTACAACGATCTCTACCAATGGTCCGTCGCGCAACCAGAGGCGTTTTGGCAAGGTGTATGGGACTTTTGCGGCATCATCGGCGAGCGTGGCGAAGGCCCCGTGATTCGTGATGCCGACAAAATGCCCGGCGCTCAGTTTTTTCCTGAAGCGCGCATCAATTTCGCGGAAAATTTACTGCGTTACCGGGATGACCGCCCGGCCATCCTGGGGCGCTGCGAACAGAATTTACTCATTCAATACAGCCATGCTGAGCTGTATGAAGAAGTGAAATCCTTAGCCGCCGCACTGAAAGCCATGGGTGTTGAGCCCGGCGATCGTGTGGCGGGCTATTTGCCGAATATTCCCGGCACCATTATCGCCATGCTGGCCGCTACCAGCTTGGGCGCGATTTGGTCGTCGTGCTCACCCGATTTTGGTATCGAAAGCATGTTCGATCGCTTCGGTCAGATCGAGCCCAAAGTGCTGTTTGTGACCACGGCCTACAGCTACAACGGCAAGGTGTTCCGTTATTTGGATAAAACCCGTGCCGTGGCCGAGCGTATTGCCAGTATCGAAAAGATTGTGGTGATTCCCAGTCCGGTCACCCGTGCGGCGGGTCATGATCCGGCGATCGACGACGAAGAAATCGCGAAAACAAACAAAGCGGTGAAGTACGAAGATTTTGTGGTGACCGATGCGCCCGATATCGAATTTGCGCGTATGCCGTTTAATCATCCGCTGTATATTTTGTTTTCCTCCGGCACCACGGGTAAGCCCAAATGCATTACCCACGGCGCGGGCGGCACCTTAATTCAGCACTTAAAAGAGTTGGTATTCCACACCGACATGAAGCGCGAAGACACCATGTTCTACTACACCACCTGCGGGTGGATGATGTGGAACTGGATGGTCTCCACCTTGGCCACCGGCGCCAGCTTGGTGTGCTACGACGGCTCACCGTTTTATCGCGGTGCCATGCGCATGTTTAATATCGTGCGCGACAACCAAGTTACCGTTTTTGGCACCAGTGCCAAGGCCATTGCCAGCTGGCAAAACGTGGGCTTAAACCTGGCAGGCAAAGATCACGCCGATACCCTGCGCACCATGTTATCCACCGGTTCGCCGTTGCTGCCTGAGCAGTTCGATTACGTGTATCAAAACCTGAAGTCGGACATCTGCTTAAGCTCGATCTCGGGCGGCACCGATATCGTCTCTTGCTTTGCCTTGGGCAACCCGGTGTTACCAGTAAATCAGGGCGAGCTGCAATGCGCTGGCTTGGGTATGCAGGTGGAAATTCGGGACGACAATGGCCAAGTGGTGCACAACCAAACCGGTGAACTCACCTGTTCTGCACCCTTCCCTTGTATGCCTGTGGGCTTTTGGAACGACGCCGATGGCAGCCGTTATCGCAAAGCTTATTTCGAGCGCTTCGATAACATTTGGGCCCACGGCGATTTCGCGAAACAAACCGAAAACGATGGCTTCATTATTTACGGCCGCTCCGATGCTACGTTAAATCCCGGTGGCGTCCGCATCGGCACTGCTGAAATCTACCGCCAAGTGGAACAGCTAGACGCCGTGCACGAGAGCTTATGCGTTGGCCAGGAATGGGATGGCGATCAGCGTGTCGTACTGTTTGTGGTGCTGGCTCCCGATGTGGAACTGGATAAAACGCTCACCGATGAAATCCGCAATAGCATCCGCGCCAACACCACACCGCGCCACGTACCCGCAAAAATCATTCAAGTGCCCGAGATTCCTCGCACTATTAGCGGTAAAATTGTGGAATTAGCCGTACGCGACGTGATCCACGGACGGGAAGTGCAAAATAAAGGGGCGCTAGCTAACCCCGATGCACTGAATCACTTCCGCGACCGCCCCGAACTGCAGTCGTAATTGCGACCTTACGGTTCGAGCATTAGCTCAGAAACCGGTCGACATCGCAGAATTATTCACAGCCGGGCGGCCACCCATTGGTTTAGGTGGTCGCCCGATTTCGTCATAAAGTAAGCGTCTAATGGCCATCATCGTCACCCTGGTTCCGGCTGGGCAAGCCCCACCACCGGGTTATCAGCTTCTCGTCCGCATCCAATGTCGCCAGCAGCTGCCACAGCCGCTCAGCGCTGATCTCGCATCGGCGTCCGGCGCAACCCTGGCCGACACGGCAACTGAACACGATCACTTCGTGCTGCCGCTACCAGCCATTGCCAGTGACGACTACGACGAGCTGTGGCTAGTACCCACACAAGATCAAAACCTGCTAGACGCGCAAGAGCAAGCCATCGATCAACTGGGCGTTGTCCACACTCGCCGCTATGGTGATTTTCAGCTGTGTTGGCTGTGGTTTTACCCACAATCGCAGAGCAATGCCTCATCGCATCAGGAATTTGCCCAGCAAGCCTATGAGCACTATCAGCAGGCTTACGAGCAAGTCCTGCATAGTCTTGAAGATTCGCCCTACCCGCATTTACAGAAGATCTGGCACTACCTGCCGGCCATTAATTCGGGCGCGGGTGATCGGGAAAACTACCGCTTATTCTGCCAAGGCCGCGAACTCGCCTTGCGCCAACGGGCCCAAGTGATTCCTCAATTACCCGCCGCCACCGCCATTGGCATTCCCGATGCTCAATCGCCAGCGTTGTTTTATTGGTTAAGCACGCGCACGCCTGGCTTGAACATTGAAAACCCACGACAAATGCATGCGTGGAAATACCCCCGCCAGTACGGCCCGTCACGACCGAATTTCTCGCGCGGAACATTAAGCCCTGCGGTGGGCCAGTTTCTTATTTCGGGCACGGCCAGTGTGGTGGGCCACGAAACGATCCATCCACACGACACCGCCGGGCAAATACAAGAGATGTTGTTGAATCTCGATAGTCTCCTAGACAGCGCGCGCGAGCAGCAGAACCAAGTTCCTAACAGCAAATCCTTACCCACCTATCGCAGCCTAACGGGTGCTATGCGTCTGTACCTGCGCCAGCCTGACCAGGCCAGCGCCGTGCGCCAGCGTTGTGCAGAGCTAGGCTTACCGCTGCAGCAATTGAAATTTTGCCACGGCGATATTTGTCGCGACGATTTAATGATCGAAATGGACGGCTTTCAATCGTTTTAAGACCCGCCAAAAGCAAGAAACTCAATTTCCGCCGCGCCGCCGCGCATAAAAAACGCCAGCTGTGCCATCAGCCGGCGTCAATAGACTTGAACAAGCTTGCAATCACGGTGCTGCTAGCCCGTGTTGATTGGCAGCGTTGTTAGCTTTGGTGTGGTTTCCTTAGAAGCGAGTATCGGCAGTAACATTCAAGGGATAACTCAGCACTTCGCCTTGCTCACCGCGCATCGACGGTGTGGTCACCAATAAAACCTGGGCAAAACCGCTAACGCTGGGATCTTGGGTGGGCAGCTCCACCGCCATACCACGGCCTTCCACCACATAACGACCCAAGGGGAAGAGTTGTAACTCAGCTTGATAACCCGATTCATCAGCATCGCTTAGCACCAGGAAATACTCGTTCAGCTCAGGGTGAACAAACAGTTCAAAAGTACCAAAAATGGGCTCGCTGCTGGGTCCGGCAATAGTGGTGCTGAAGCTGCTGCCGTTGGCACTAAACTGATATACATCCCAGCCACTGCGGTCACGGTAGGTTTGGCTGCTGCGATCT
>JAKSCJ010000103.1 GCA_022360675.1 Lysobacterales bacterium | reverse complement strand
AGGGGCCTTATTGGTGATTGTGGTGTTGTTCTTGTTATTGGGCAATCTTCGCGCGGCTTTAATCACCGCCATGATCATTCCTTTATCGATGTTAATGACCATCAGCGGCATGGTGCAGAACAAAGTCTCGGGTAATTTAATGAGCTTAGGCGCTTTGGACTTTGGCCTGATAGTTGATGGTGCAGTGATTATTGTGGAGAACTGCCTGCGCCGCCTGGCCTTAGCGCAACAAGCGTTTGCTCGTCTATTGCAGCGTGAAGAACGCTTTAAAGTGGTGGAACAAGCCACTTTAGAAGTGATTCGTCCTAGCCTGTTTGGTGTGGCCATTATCACCATTGTGTATCTGCCCATCTTCGCCCTAACCGGGGTGGAAGGAAAAATGTTCCATCCCATGGCCTTTACCGTGGTGGCTGCTTTGTTGGCCTCGCTATTGTTAGCGGTTAGTTTTGTACCTGCTGCAGTGGCGGTGCTGGTAACGGGCACCGTACGCGAGCGCGAAAGTGTAGCCATTCGTTTAGCTAAAGCGCTCTATCAACCTGCTTTGAACTGGGCTTTGCGTTTACGTTGGCTGGTGATTGCCTTGGCGCTGGCGGTGGTGGCAAGCAGCTTCAGTGTGGCCACTCGTTTGGGGGCGGAGTTTATTCCCAGCCTGGATGAAGGCGATATCGCCATGCATGCCTTACGTATTCCCGGTACCAGCTTAAGCCAAGCCATTCAAATGCAAACCGCTTTGGAGCAACGCGTGGCCGAGTTCCCCGAGGTAGACCGGGTGGTGAGTAAGATCGGCACCGCCGATGTGGCCAACGACCCGGCCCCGCCCTATGTGGCCGACACCTTTATCTTCATGAAAGCCCGTAAGGATTGGCCTAATGCGCGTAAACCCAAAGCCGATTTAGTGGCAGAAATTGCGGCCGCAGTAGAAAACTATCCGGGTAATAAGTACGAGTTCACCCAACCCATCGAGATGCGCTTCAATGAGTTGCTCTCGGGTATTCGTAGTGATTTGGCGGTGAAGGTGTTCGGTGATGACTTAGATACCCTGGTGGAAGTGGGCCAAGAGCTGGCCACCGTGGTGCAGTCCGTACCGGGTGCCAGCGATGTACAAATCGAGCAAGTCACCGGTTTGCCCGTGTTATCGATTCAGGTAAAGCGCGAGGCTATCGCCCGTTACGGCATGAGCATTTCCGATGTCCAAGATGTGGTGTCGACCATGGTGGGTGGGCGCCGCGCTGGGCAAATCTTTGAAGGCGATCGCCGCTTCGATGTGGTGGTGCGTTTGCCCGAAAACCTGCGCGATAACCTGGAAGCCATTCGTCGCTTACCCGTTCCCCTGCCACCGAACCTGCGCGAGCATGGCGATGAAATGTTGGGCCATGTGCCCTTGTCGGAAGTGGCCGAGGTTTCGGTTCAATTAGGCCCGAATCAAATCAGCCGAGAAAACGGTAAACGTCGCTTGGTGGTCAGTGCCAATGTGGTGGGGCGTGATTTGGCCAGTTTCGTGCAAGAGCTGCAAACTCAGGTGAATGCTCAGGTGCAACTACCCCCGGCCTATTGGGTGAGCTATGGCGGTAGCTTCGAGCAATTGATTTCCGCGGCACAACGCCTACAGGTGGTGGTGCCGTTAGCTTTGCTGCTGATCTTTGCCTTGTTGTATTCCTTATTTGGCAGCTGGCGCGATGCGCTGTTGGTGTTTACCGGTATTCCTTTTGCGCTTACCGGCGGCATTGCGGCTTTGTATTTGCGCGGTATTCCGTTGTCGATATCGGCGGTGGTGGGTTTTATCGCGCTTTCCGGCGTTGCGGTGTTAAACGGTGTGGTGATGTTGTCGTTTATCAAAAATCTCATGAGGGATGGCCGCGACCGACTACAGGCAATTCGCGAAGGCAGCTTAACGCGCTTGCGCCCTGTATTGATGACAGCCTTAGTGGCCAGTTTGGGTTTTGTGCCCATGGCCTTTAATGTGGGGATCGGTAGCGAGGTCCAGCGGCCCTTGGCCACCGTGGTAATTGGCGGTATTTTATCGTCCACCTTGTTAACCCTATTGGTGCTGCCGGTGTTGTATCAGGTGTTCGGACCGAGGCTGGTGAAGCGTGACGCAAAGGATGCAGCGAATCAGCAGCAAGGGAATCCGGCCAAAGCCGTGGACGCATAAAGCCATTCAAAGGCGGCCGTTTTTACGGTATTTAGTTTGATGTAGTAATTGTTTAAGAGGCGGCACGATGTCGCCTCTTTTTTTGTGTTCAAAAACACCGTTATTAAAGGCTTTGCGGCGCAATTGGCGGCTAGGTTTCACGGGAATTTGTTCTTGTCTATCCCAAATTCGGCTAGTTTCTAGCCAATTTTTATAACAAATAGTTAGTAGCTGCTATTGGCAATCAGCGGCGCTTGCTGCTGATTTTTAAATACTGAACGTTTGGAAAAAATACGTTTAGCAGGTAGAGCGTGGGGTTAACCGCGCTTAAGAAACGACTTAATTCTCAGGCTTTACCGGTGCTATGGGGCGCTTGGGGGTGGGGTTTGGGAAAAAGCCTTAAATGCTCAAGTAAGAACAAAACAGAGAGTGCTGATTTAGCGGCTATTGCCGCTCTGGCCGTAATGGCAGAAAAGCACAGCAACGGAAAGAATCCTTTGCAGATACAATCTAGCCAACTGGAGGAATGGCATAGTTTGGATGCTTTTCAGTTAGGTCTGATGCCGTTTTATTTCGACTTGCGCAACTTCGGTTTTCAGACGCTGCAACAACTTAAATAACCTGGCTTAAATAACCTGGAAATTAACGAAGGGAGAGTAGCATGAATACTCGTACAATCAGCATCATCTTTGGTGTGATTTTCGTGTTGGTCGGTATTATCGGTTTCGTTCCGAATCCGTTGGTTCACCACGGCGGTGTTTTCGCCGTTAATTTAGCTCACAATCTGGTACACATCATCACTGGCGCGGCGTTCTTAGCTGCTGGCCTGATGTTTGCCGATAAATCTGATGCTTGGGTCAAAGTGATCGGCGTTTTATATGCCGTCGTTGCTATTGCTGGCTTCCTGCCGTTCATGTACTTCAGCCAAGACATGCTGCTGGGCCTGATCCACATTAACCCCGCTGATCGCTGGTTGCACGCTGGCTTAGCCGTTGCCATCTTGGCTGCTGGCTTCTTGCTGCCGCCTTCGCGCCAGCCGGTGGCTGCGTAATATTACGCAATCTAATAAGGCGTTTTGAGTGCTGTTCGTGAAGTGCTCAGCGCTGGCGATAAAAAGCCTGTATTCCCAATGGGGTACAGGCTTTTTTTATGGTGTTGGTGGTATCTTTATCGAAATGCTGTATGAATGACCAGAGGTGCGGAGTTGCCTTACTGGTTAAAATAGTCCGTAACCCAATTGGCGACGTGCTCGTCACCAGCCGGGTACCAAGAACCTGCAGAGCGATGTGTATCAAAGCACATCGTTTATCACCGCCCGTACGCTTTGCGGGCGGATCTTTTTCCTTCTTAAACTTCAGTGCCTTCATTGCTGCCCAACTTCAGCTTGTGTCTGGTGTCCTGCATTATTTCAAGCAAGCCACCCAGCTCAGGCAGGCACCTCGAACCCCGGCTCCGATGATGATCTACCTGTGTCTGTGAAGTGGTAGTGATAAGCTACGCGCCTGTGTAGACAAGACATCTCGGGCGAGGAGAGACCGCATGCAACTTTGGTCCATCATGGGTAATAGCCAGCGTTTAGACGGTGGTTCAATGTTTGGCAATGTGCCACGGGCGCTGTGGGAGCGCTGGTTAAAGCCGGACGAAGCCCATCGTGTACCGCTGGCTTGTCGTGCTTTATTAGTGCGCGATTTAAATGGGAAAAATGTCCTATTTGAAACCGGTATTGGTAGTTTTTTCGAGCCTAAAATGCGCGAACGCTATGGCGTGTTAGAAGAACGCCATGTCTTGCTGGATTCGCTACAGGCGGTGGGTTTATCCCATAGTGATATCGATGCGGTCGTGTTGAGTCATCTGCATTTCGATCATGCCGGTGGCTTATTGGCTCCGTGGCAGGAAAACACACCGGCCCAGTTGCTGTTCCCCAATGCGCAAATTTTTATCGGCGCTGAACACTGGCGGCGTGCGCGCGAGCCTCATTTTCGTGATCGTGCTTCGTTTATTCCTGAACTCCACGATTTGCTAGAGCGCAGTGGTCGCCTGCAATTGGTTAGCGGTGAGCGCCACGAGTTTTTTGGTGATGCTCTGCGCTTCCACTTTAGCGATGGCCACACACCGGGCCTAATGTTGGCAGAAATCTGCGCCCGGCGCGGCGCTGACGCTAGCCAAGGTTTAGTGTTTTGTGCCGATTTAATTCCCGGTCGTCCTTGGGTGCATTTACCCGTTACCATGGGCTACGACCGTTATCCCGAACATTTGATCGATGAGAAAAAAGCGTTCTTAGCGGATATGCAGGCGCGCGATGTGCGCTTGTACTTTACCCACGACCCCGACTGCGCCATGGCGAGCATTCAACAAGATGAACGCGGCCGCTACAGCACCCATCAGGAAGTCGCCACGCTAAGCGCCGATAGCTGGCAGTAAATCGAGCCTGTTTTGTTGGCCCCGTTGTGTCGGTCAATACTGGTTTTAGGTTTGCTGTTTTAAAAAGACGGTTTTAAAAGATAGTGTTCGATATCGTTACCCAACTCGAGTGAAAACAAAGGAGCGAATCATGAAGGCTTTGTTGTCGCGCCGCTTGCCCCTGGCGGCCACCTTCGCGCTGATGGCTTTGGCTGGCCAATCCCCGGCGCAAGCGCAGAACGCCGAGATCGACCAATTGGCTGCCGATTACCAGCCCAAGGTGGTGGAGTGGCGTCGCCATTTCCATGAAAACCCAGAGCTTTCTAATCGCGAATTTGAAACCTCGAAATTTATCGCCGCTGAACTGCAGCGTTTGGGCATGGAAGTAGAAACCGGTATTGCCCACACCGGTGTGGTGGGTGTGCTGAAAGGCGGTAAGCCCGGCCCCATGGTGGCGGTGCGTGCCGATATGGATGCCTTGCCGGTGAAAGAACAAACCGGCCTACCCTTTGCTTCGCAAGTGACCACGGAATTTAATGGCCAAGAGGTGGGTGTAATGCACGCTTGCGGTCATGATAGCCACATGGCCATGTTGTTAGGTGTGGCCGAAGTGATGGCCGCCATGCGCGATGACTTGCCCGGCTCGATCTTGTTTATCTTCCAACCCGCTGAAGAAGGCGCGCCCGAAGGCGAAGAAGGCGGTGCCGAGCTGATGCTGAAGGAAGGTATCTGGGACGAATTCAAGCCCGAGGCCGTGTTCGGCATCCACGTCGGCGTGGGTGCCGATGATACCGCCATTGTGGCCACGCCCGGCCCGGCCATGGCCGCGGTGGACCGGTTCGAACTGCGAGTGAAAGGGATGCAGACCCACGGCGCGATGCCGTGGAACGGTGTCGATCCCATTGTCGTCGCGTCTCAGATAGTGCTTGGTTTGCAGACGATT
>JAKSCJ010000259.1 GCA_022360675.1 Lysobacterales bacterium | reverse complement strand
TTGTGAAAGTAGAACTTGTTTATTTCGACGCCATAAAAAAGCTTCACGAAAAATACGCGGATGCGCTAAAACGCCCGATAACAAGAGTGCAAATAATTGCACCCCCACAATGCCCACTAAAGTGGTGCCCAATAAACCCGGCACGGTGAGACGGAAATGGACTTTTTCGATGAAGTCGATCCAACCCGGTACGAATTGACGTTCCAGCTTGCCATCAGCATCGATGAACCAGTCGGTTTCATCCACATGCACTTTCATACGCGGTAAGGCTGGAATGGGCAGCTCCACACTGAGGTGATGCACCGACTCCTCAGTGCTATCCATACCGTTTTGCGCGACGATACCCACCAACTCAGGTGCATAGCTGCTGAATTCTGGAATATCGGGTTCTTGCCAGCGTTTAATCTCGTCATTAAACAACATCACCATACCGGTGATGCTTAAAAAATAAATAAACACCGCCATGGCCAATGCCACCGAGCGGTGTGCGTTTAATAGTCGACTAACCCACGACTTGGAAGTTAACACGGCTTTCATGACTTATCCCCCCATGAGCAACCAAACACCACCAAAGCCCAACACCGTGCTGACCAAAACACTAGCGCTACGCCATTTCAATGAAACACTAGTGGTGCTCCAAACAATTAAAGCGGCCCATAAGATAGGGCATAGGATTAACACGGTGGCTAACACATTAGCCGGATGCCACTGCACGGCGGTTAATGTGGCAAACACAAAAATACTTAAGACAATGGCTAAGATTAACGAGAACGGCCCCGCTAATAACACAATCCAAGTACGCCGTAGCCATTGCTTTGGCGCTTTAGTTAAAGCTTCTTTTTGCTTTTCTTTGCCTGTCTTTAATACCGCGCCATATTGCTGGGTTTGTTGCCAAGCAAAGTAACTAAATGGCACTAAGCTCAAGGCAAGAAATGCGATGATGATGCCGCGATCGAAACCTAAATAAGCTTGCCATAAGCCAATGGATGCAATGAAGAAAACAAGCGCCAGACAACGGCAGATCCATTGCCGTTGTCTGCGCTCATCACGACCTGAAGTCCATGCTTGGTGAAGAAAAAACACACCACCAATAGTTGTCAAACAGCTAAGTAAGAGAAACATTTACACAGACTCCAAGTCGCGTTCTCAATCAGTTGGATTTCGCTTAGAAACGATACGCCAAAGTACCCACAACACTGCGGCGCTCACCCACGAAGCAATCACCACGCGCTAAGCAGGTGGAGAGATATTTTTTATCAGTGATGTTGCGGAAGTTCACTGACAGATCCCAGTCTTCATACTCGTAACCAATCAGCAAATCACCCAAGGTATAAGACGGCGTACGAACAGTATCTAAGCCACCGTAATTAGCACCTACGTAGCGCACACCCACGCCCATCTTGAAACCTGCTAACACCTCAGTTGGACGCCAGCCCAACCAGAACGACGCTTGGGTTGCAGGAATCGATGCAAATCGGAAACCATCTGCACTCTCGGTATCTAAGTGACTGATATTGCCTTCAAAGCTAAAGTCGTCTACATACAAAGCCGCTTCTAATTCAATACCTTGAATTTCAGCAACGCCTTCTTGTTGCGATACCGTACCCACCGCGCTATTAGGGTTGGGCAAGTTACTTTGTTCAATATCAAAGGCCGCAATGGTAATTTGGCTTTGCTTGCCATCGGGCTGGTATTTAATACCGACTTCATATTGGCGACCACGCTGGGGCTTTAATGCTTCTTGAGTAATGGTGTCGATACCCGCCACCGGATCGAACGATTCCGAATAACTCACATACGGAGCAAAGCCGCTATCGAAGCGATACAAAGCACCCAAGCTAAAGCTCACGGCATCGTCTTTTTGGGTACGACCATTGACGCGAGTGCTCACCCAGTCGGCGCGCAGGCCAGCGGTAAAGCGCCAGTTATCGATGGCGATTTGATCCGATAAGTACAGGCCGTAGTCTTTGGTCACCGCTTCTGGGCTATCGACAAACGCTAAATCAAAAATGCTTTGATCAGGAAAACTGCCGTATTGAGGATCAAACGCGTTAATCCAGAATCGATCACCGAAGATAGCGTTGGGCTGACCCGTAGTTAGATCTAAACCCAAGGCATAGAGAGATGAGAAATCGTTATCGGTGCTGACATCTTGATACTGGAAACCGGCTAGCACTTCATGATCAAAAGCGCCGGTAGAAAACTTCGCACGTACTCGGGTATCGGTGGCGAACTGATCAGAATCAGCGTCACTTTGATAGAAGGTGCGTGGCACAAAGCCATCGCGATACAAACTGCCGTCGGCATTGCGAATATAGCGATCACCACCGGTGAACGAAATCCAGGCTTGGCGGTAATCGGCCTCACCATGGGTGTAGCGTGCCGTTAACTCGCCCGACCACACCTCGTTAAACACATGGTCGGCTAATAAGGTGATGGACTGGGTTTCGGTATCGTAACGATTAAAGCCGGGCTCGCCGTAGTAGTTATCGAAGTCGAAACGCTCGCCATTGGGCGCTGGGCGTAGCGTGCCTGCAATGGGTAAAAACTGGGATGCGGTATCGCTATCGGTTTCTTGGAAATTAGCCAACAAGGTGATGTTGGTATCGATTGTCGGGCGATAAGTAATGGACGGTGCAATCACCCAACCATCATCGTGAACAAAATCGATTTGCGTATCGCTATCGCGCACCACACCGATAAAGCGATACAGCCATTGACCATCGTCATCTAAAACACCACCTAAATCGGCAGCGGCTTCAACATAGTCAAAATTACCCAACTTCAACAGGACTTCTTGATCCATATACTCAGTGGGCCGTTTGCTGACCACATTCACCAAACCGCCGGGTGAACCCTGGCCATACAGCACCGAAGCCGGGCCTTTTAAGATCTCCACCTGTTCCAAGGTGTAGACATGGGCGCGGGTGTTGTTATAGCTACTGAACAAAGCCTGCAAGCTATCGCGATACTGCGGCACTTCAAGGCCACGAACCGCCAAGAAGTCGCCCCGGGTTGCAATGCCGAATGGACTGCCAATAACACCAGCGGTGTAGGCATAGGTGTCGGCCAGATCCAGCGCGCCTTTATCGCGAATTTGATCGGCAGTTTCTACCGATACCGAACGCGCGGTTTCTAAAATGGGCGTGTCGGATTTTGTAGCTGAATAGCGAGTCAGGCCACCGGTAACCTGGAGTGCTTCCAGCTCCACTTTGTCTTCATCATCAGATTCCTTCCCCTCATCGTTTGCTAGTGCAAACAGTGGCAATAGTCCTAATGCCAATGCGATAGAGAAACACAGCGCAGTGCGTCGTGCACCGTGTTGCCCTTGAGGAATGAATGATTGCATCTGAAGTCACGCCTTGTATTTGAGAAAAGCCGCGACATTGTAATGATAACCATTCTCATTATCAACACGTACGTTTTTACTAATAAACCAACAACCTACAGAAACTTCCTTAAAAAGGGACATATCCGGCACAGATTACGTGAATGTAAGCCGGCAGTTACGAAATCAACACAAAATTCATGCGCAATTAAAATTGCGCCAAAGACAGCACCAATGGCGACATGATCAATGCCTGCTCAAAGCATTTCGCTGCATCTTTTTTAATATTTCCCGGCCCAAATCGGAAAAAGCCGATAAATCGATGATTTCTCGTTGAAAGTTGCCTAGCCGATATGGTCAAGGCAGGCACGCTTGTTTTATGATCGAAGGTCTGCTTAAGGAGGATTTGTCATGTCCGGCGTTTTTCGTTCATTGACTTTGGCTGGCCTCTGTTTTGGTCTATGCCAAGGTGCATTTGCCCAAAACACAGACCACAGCGACTTAATCACCATCGGGCGCGCATGGGGTTTGATGAAATACACGCATCCCGAAGTCACGCGTTGTGCGGTGGACTGGGATCAAGCGCTGAAAGACAGCCTGAACCTAAGCGAAACCTCCACCTCGGCTGATTCCCTGAATCAGTCTTTGCAATTGCTGCTGCAACGTGCCGGTGGCCAAAACACCACCGCAGCAGCCACTTCCGATACACCATCCTGGTTGCTGGATTCACGCATCAACGCCGAAATCCGCGAGCAACTCATCGCGCTGACTCAGCGCCATGTCGAGCAACAATGCTATGTGGCCGAAGGCAATGTGGGTCAGGCTGATTTTTCCAGCGAGCCGTTTCTAGGCGGCCCGGTTACCGGTACCGAGAACCGTTATACTCGCGCTCTGGCCGCCTTTCGCTTTTGGAATGCGGTGGAATACTTTTTCCCCTATCGCGACCAAATTGGCGACGACTGGGAAAACGTATTAGCCCAACACCTGCCCGATATCCTTAACGCTGAAGAAATCAGCCAATATATCTTCGCCATGCGCCGCTTCACCGCAGCCACCGAAGACGGCCATACACATTTCAGCCAGTTGCAGTTTTTCCAATTCGTCGGCACCCTACCACCCCCCTTCTCGGTGCGCAGCATTCAAGGTGAGCTTATTGTTGACGACACCCTGGCTCAAGCGCGGGGTGTGGAACGTGGTGATGCAGTCATTGCAGTCGATGGCGTTAGCGTGGCGGATTTACGCGCCCGCTTCGAAAGCCTGGCACACGGCTCGAACCCTATCGGTCGTGAGTACATTCTGAATAGCTATATTTTGAATGGCGCGGGTGTCGCCGAGCGAACCTATCGCTTCCGCCGCATCGATGGCAGCGAGTACGAGAGCGTATTACCGCTGAACTTCATCTTTGGCCAGGAGCTGTCGCCTAACGATCAAGCGCCTTGGCAAGTGGTTACACCCCCGGCTCAAAGTTGCCAATATGGCGTGGTGGATTTGGACCGTCTGGAGTCTAGTCAAGTCGGCCAAATGCTCAATGATCTGCGCGAAACCGATGGCATCATCTTCGATGTGCGTAATTACCCCAACTTTGTGATTCCGAACCTTGCCGATATGCTCTACGGCGAGTCCCGCGAAGTGGCCGCATTTACCGAGCCCGATTTCAATGCGCCCGGTAATTTCACCACCAATGTGGTGAGTTTTCCTGCCCAGCGTCATGTGGATTACAGCGGCCGTTTAATTGTGCTGATGGATGAACGCAGCATCAGTCGCTCGGAATACACAGTGATGGGCTTACAGGCCTACGGCAATACCATCACTATCGGTAGCCAAACCGCCGGTGCCGATGGCGATATCACTGAGATCCGCCTGCCCGGCGGCATCGACGTGAACTTTAGCGGGCTGGGCGTGTTTTATCCCGACGGCACGCCCACCCAACGCTTTGGCATTGTGCCCGATCTCCATCAGTTTCCCACTCGTGCAGGCATTGCCGCCGGTCGCGATGAGTTGATGGAAACGGCGCTCAACTGCGATTGGCTCAGCGAAACACCAGCACCACGCCAAGCAGAACCTGGTATTTACTGGAACCCCGAACGCAACGGCGAAGGCATCGAGATTTACCAAGTGGGCGAGCAAACCGCTGTGGTGCAGTTCGCCTTCGACGACAACGGCAATAGCGAATGGTTACTGGGTGCCAGCAACGCCGACCAAAGCGCTTGGCAGGCCGATCTGAACCGTTTCCAACGCAATGAACAAGGCTTAGCCGCCACCGTGAGTGCCGGGCAAGGCAGCTTCGACTTCCATCGTGGTCCGTACAACCCGCTATGCGCCACGGTGGATCAAAGCAATATCGCCAATTTAGGCAGCTTTAGTTGGAACTTGAACGGCGAGCAAGGCGAATCGTGCTTGCGCCCGCTGTTTGATTCGGTCGATTCCACCGGCTTTAGCGGCGCATGGAACGCTGGCGATACCGAAAACGGCTGGGGCTTAAGCCTGTACGAATTGGCAAATAACCGCATTGCAGTGGCCTTATACATCTACGACACCAACGGCGATCCTCGTTGGCTGCTGGGCACCGCCGACCGCGGCACCGGTAATGCCATCTCGGTGGAGATGATGCGCTTCCAAGGCTATTGTCGTTCTTGCTCGCCCGAGGCTGTTAGCAACAGTTCGGCCGGTACGGTTACGCTGAACCTCACGTCCCCCTCGCAAGACTTTGCAGCGGGCAATCGTATCAGTATCGATATCGACTCCGCGCAAAGCCCCACCATTGTGTGGCAACGTAGCGACTTACCGATCCGCTTGCTCAGCGCTCCGCGTTAAGCAGTATTCACACAAGCTTAGAAAAAACGCTGTCGGTGCCTCTGCCCGGCGGCGTTTTTTTATGGAAAAAATTCAGTGTTGAGTGCACACATTGGAAAAATCGGGAGTGACAGAAGTTAATCAAAGTGGAGATTTTGAAAAACGAAGGCTGCAGATAAAAAATTGGCCGAGTAAGGGTCAATTACTCGGCCTGATAGGGAAAGTCGCTTACTGAACTGAATCTTTGTTTCTCTGAAGGCTGTCTTTCTTTACGGAAAGGCTAGGGGTGGAATTATTTAAACACAAACGAGAATCATTATCAACAACGATGTGAAGATTTTTATCGATGATTCGCTTTCACATCGAGTCAGCACCAGAAGCCGGGGGCTTAGCGAGAACGCGAGAATTTCGTCAAAGCGGCAAAGCTTCGCCAGCAACTGCCTGGACAGCGAACATATCGTTCACTATCCAAGCGGTGCCGAGCAAGCTTATTTGAAACGCGCCGTGCCGACGCAAAGAAGGCGCTTAAACCGCAGGTGCGCCGCTGTGATCCATACGATACTGAATCCACGCCACAGCCTTAGCCCAGTCGCGCTGAATGGTGCGGCGCGATACCGATAACGACTGGGCAATTTCGTCTTCAGTCATACCGGCAAATAAGCGGCATTCCACCACCGTCATAAAACGCTCGCCTAAAACCTCTAATTGGTCCAACAGGTCCAGCACTTCCACCGTGTTGTGTGGATCGTTGTTCACCGCCAGCAGGCTGGTATCCATGGCCGTTTGCATTAAATCGCCGCCGCGTTTTTGCGCTTTATTGCGACGAATATGATCGGTGATGATATGGCGCATGGCTTTGGCTGCCACCGCCTTGAAGTGGTTTCGGCTTTCATAGGCTGCCCGGTCGTTATACAGCTTGGCGTATAACTCATGAACTAAAGCCGTACTATTGAGCGTATTACCCGGATTACATTGGCGCAATTGGCGCGCTGCTATTTGCCGTAACTCAGGATAGATAATTTGAAATAGCTGGTCGCGAGCATGGGAATCGCCCCCCTGCCAAGCACGGATCAGTTGCGTACATTCAACTTGTGGCATTGTTGTAACCTCTCTCAGGCACAAAGCCGGTGTGGGGGCACCACCTTTGGTCCACGTTCCAAGCTGCCCAATGCATAGGCACGGCTTGGATGTCGTTTGATCGTCCTGATTCAGAGTAAACCGCCCAGGCCTGGGCAGTGAGATATGAGCGGGCATCAAGCCCTATCTGGCTGACGGCCTATTGTGGCCATTTATTGTTTTGTCTTTAATCTTGTTTTTGCCTATGCGATTTCACTTTTGGCTTATCGCTTTTGGCTTATCGATTTCGTCGATCGACTGTTTTTTCTCTTTAATTAATGCACTAAGCCTTAAAGCATAGCCTTAGTGTCACCAGTTTAGAATAGCAAACTAGGGCCGGAAATCGTTAATTCGTATGAGGCGGCCATCTTGGAAGATTAATTCCCGATCCAAACGCCCAGAGCCATAGTCGTAAACCCAGCGCGTACGATACACAAAGTGCCCGCCATTATGACGCGGCTGCACGAAAGCCACCGGCTCATCGTAAATGTAATCGGGAGCGCCACAGTTAGCGTAAATTTCGCCTGCCGAGTTACCCGCCAAACGCAGCTCTCTAGAGCTACAACGGCGTGTACCCGGACGGAAACCGACACCGCGGCCTAAGCTTTCGGTAGATTCTAAATAACCATTACGAAAGACCAAACGCCGCATCAGCTTGTTGGAGCCAAAGTTGATATACCAGGCTTCAAAACGCACACCGCCAAAGGCACGGCCGCCATAGGGGCCGCTGTAATGGTATTGATGATCAAGAGGTGCTTCCCAACGCTCGACCCAAAACGGTTCGGGGCAATGCTCGGCCACGTGATACTGCGGGTCGCCGCGATTCACAAGGCGATTACCACAGTGCAAATTAGCTTGAGCGCTGGCTGAGAGCAGCAGCAATAGAAGAAATATCCACCCTTTCATGACTTCATTATGCACGATTCCAATGAACCGTCCATGAACAGCATCAAGTTTGGAACGAATATTCCTAATCGATAAAATATCTGAGCAAAACCCTGGTGGTTACAGCCAAAAGCCGCGAATCCCCGCCACACCCACAGCGCCGGCTTCGCGCGCTTGGTCAAAATCTTCAAGCCGCACGCCGCCCAGAGCGAATATAGGCAAATTACTCTCTGCCACCAATTCGGCAAAACCATGCCAGTTTAAAGCCGTAGCCTCGGGGTGGGTCGGTGTTCTGCGTACCGGACTTAGACACACAAAATCACATTCCAAAGCCTGTGCACGGTTTAATTCCTCCAGATTATGGGTGGATGCCGCCACCACCGATAAACCCGCCGGCCGTTCGCTCAATTCATTCAATTGGGGCGCCGATAAATGCACACCCGCAGCCCCGAGTTCTTGCGCTAAACGCCAATCGCGATTTAACAGCAGCTGGCCACCGGCAGCACGAGTAACCTCCATCACCGCTTTGGCGGCTGCGGCGTAATCCTCCGTCGACCAACGCGGTAATCGCAGTTGTATCATCGGCAAACCACGCGCTAATGCTGAGCGCACACCACGCATTAAGGTAGCGTGGTCGCCGGGTTTTAGATCGGGAGTAATCAAATATTGATGGGGCAGCATTAACGCGCGAATCACCGGTGCATCAGCCGGTAGCACCCGCCACTGGGGCAAGTCTTTGGCTTTAACCCAAGCGATTTCCTGGCCTTCGGCACCACGTGGCTCACCCTGATAACGCAAAACCTCGCGCACCAGCAAAGTAACTTCGCGATCTTCATAACGATGGCGAATCGTCATAAAAGGCCGACTGGCCAGTACCCGAATACCCAATTCTTCTTGCAGCTCACGATCCAAGGCCACGTGCGGGGTTTCACCAGCTTCTAATTTGCCACCCGGAAATTCCCACCAGCCTTCTTGATGGCTTTTGGGTGGGCGTTGGGCCAGTAAGACTTGTCCTTCGGGGCCATACACTATGCCCGCTGCTACGATGATTTGCTTCATGATCTTCTCAGATACACAAAGCCCCGCAGATGCGGGGCTTGTTGCTGATTATTGCTGATGAGCAGTTATGCTCTAGCGCTTGCCGAGAGTCGACTTAGCTCAGTTGACCGTGGCAGTGCTTGTATTTTTTACCTGAACCACAGGGGCAAGGATCATTACGGCCCACTTTCGGGGTATCACGCATGACCGGTTGGCCTTGTTGTTCTGCCGCCGCGGCTTCTTCGTTATTACCCGCTAAAGAGGATTGAGCTTCGGCGTGCTGGTATTCCATTTGGGTTTCGTCTTGGCGGCGACGTTGGTCGTCCATCGCCTGCACGTCTTCCTCATCGCGAACCCGTACGCGGCTAACAATTTTCAACGTTTCCAGCTTAATGTTCTCCAGTAAATCGGTGAACATTTCATAGGACTCGCGCTTGTATTCCTGCTTGGGCTGCTTCTGGGCGTAACCGCGCAGGTGAATACCTTGACGCAGGTAATCCATATTGGCCAGATGCTCTTTCCATTGTTGGTCGAGCACACTGAGCAGCACGGCTTTTTCCAGATGGCGCATCACATCGCTGCCGGTAACCGCTTCACGGTCGGTGTAGAACTGATCTACCGCACCGTGGATCTTTTCGCGCAGCGCTTCTTCGTGGAGTTTGTCATCTTGCTCCAACCACTCGCGAATCGGCAATTGAATACCGAAATCACCTTCTAAGGCACGCTCTAAGCCGGGAACATCCCATTGCTCGTCGATGCTGCCGGGCGGAATGTAGGTAGCGATGTGCCTTGTGATCACATCTTGGCGAATATCTTGAATGGTTTCTTGGACTTCTTCAGCGCCCATCAGATCATTACGCATTTCGTAAATCACTTTACGCTGATCGTTAGCCACATCATCGAATTCCAGCAGATGCTTACGAATGTCGAAGTTATGGCCTTCCACCTTACGCTGGGCGTTTTCGATAGCACGGCTTACCCAAGGGTGCTCGATGGCTTCGTCTTTCTCCATGCCTAAGCGCTTCATCATGGCACCCAGACGATCAGAAGCAAAGATACGCATCAGGCTATCTTCAAGTGACAGATAAAAGCGCGAAGAACCCGAATCGCCTTGACGACCAGAACGACCACGCAGCTGGTTATCGATACGGCGCGACTCATGGCGCTCGGTACCGATAATATGCAGGCCACCGGCCTCCAAAACTTTATCGTGGCGCTCTTGCCAGGCTTTTTCGACTTCCGCTTTTTTCTCGTCGGAAATCTCTTCGCCCAGCTCGGCCAGTTCGGCTTTTAAGTTACCGCCCAGCACAATGTCAGTACCACGGCCCGCCATATTGGTGGCAATGGTGACCGCACCGGGGCGACCGGCCTGGGCCACGATGTGCGCTTCGCGTTCGTGTTGCTTGGCGTTGAGCACTTCGTGGGGAATTTTTTCTTTCTTCAAAAGCTTGGCGATCAGCTCTGAAGTCTCAATGGAAGTGGTGCCCACGAGTGAGGGCTGGCCACGTTTTACGCAATCGCGAATATCATCGGCGATGGCTTTGAATTTTTCTTCTGTGGTGAGATACACCAGATCGCCCATATCGTTGCGTTTCATCGGGCGATGGGTGGGAATCACCACCACTTCTAAGCCATAAATTTGCTGGAACTCGTAGGCTTCGGTATCGGCGGTACCCGTCATGCCCGACAATTTGTCGTACAGACGGAAATAATTCTGGAAGGTGATTGAAGCTAAGGTTTGGTTATCGCGCTGAACCGGCACGCCTTCTTTGGCTTCCATCGCTTGGTGCAAGCCATCGGACCAACGGCGACCCGCCAAGGTGCGGCCGGTGAATTCGTCAACGATTACAATCTCGCCATCACGTACGATGTAATCCACATCTTTGTGGAATAAGTGATGCGCACGCAGTGCCGCGTTGAGGTGATGCACCAAATTCAGGTTATTGGCGTTATAAAGGCTGTCGCCTTCTTTCAGCAGGCCGGCCTCAATCATCAGGCCTTCCATCTTGGCCATGCCTTCCTCGGTGAGGAACACTTGGCGGTTTTTCTCTTCAGCGCTGAAATCGCCGGGGCCGTCTTCTTCTTCCTGCTTCACCAGCTGAGGTGCCAGCTGATTAATTTGTACGTAGAGCTGCGGGCTTTCTTCCACCGGACCCGAGATGATCAGCGGTGTACGTGCTTCATCGATGAGAATGGAATCCACCTCATCCACCACAGCAAAGGCGTGTTCGCGCTGTACTTTTTGATCGGCGGCAAAAGCCATGTTATCGCGTAGATAATCGAAGCCCAGCTCGTTGTTCGTGGCGTAGCTCACGTCGGCTGCGTAGGCAGCGCGTTTGGCCGGGCCCGTCATCCCCGGCACCACAGTGGCCACGGTTAAGCCCAGAGCTTCGTAAACAGGGCGCATCCAGTCGGCGTCACGCGTGGCCAGGTAGTCGTTCACCGTAACCACATGCACACCTTTACCTGGCAGAGCGTTCAGGTACGCTGCCAAGGTGGCCATCAGGGTTTTACCCTCGCCGGTTTTCATCTCGGCGATCTGACCATTGTGCAAAACCATGCCACCGATCAGCTGAACGTCGTAATGACGCAGGCCTAAAGTGCGTCGGGCTGCCTCCCGGCAAACCGCAAAGGCTTCCGGTAACAGCGCGTCTAAGGCTTTTCCTTGTTCGAGCTGTTGGCGAAACTCTGCAGTTTTTCCTTTCAGTTCGTCGTCGTTCAATGCTTGGATTTTGGGTTCCAGAGCATTGATCTCCGCAACTGTTTTCTGCATGCGTTTCAACAACCGTTGGTTACGGCTGCCGAAAATCCGGGTCATTATGCGGTTCAGCATGAGGCGCTTCCGTTAATCATCTAATTACTGGACGGGTGCAGTTGGCAGTGCCAGAATCAAGCATATAGGGTTGCTTGTGTCCAGATGCAATATGAGTCCCCACAATAAATAACGAGCGGCCGCGATTCATCGGCAGCCATTTGACCAATGAATGCTCACTCATCCAGACAACTTCCAGCATCATCAAGTGCGCAACAACAACCCATCGGTACAACCCACTGGGCGCTGAAAAAGCGTGTTGCTTGGTTTTGAAGCTGATATTCTTTAATGAGTGTCGCCATTATTTAATGTGGCTGTGTATTACCATCATGTGAGGGGACCGGGAATTTACGGTCTGCCTTCATGATTTATTGTTGTTGAAACGATCCAAGAGTAAGCCGTGACAGACTCACTCAAGTTTTTCCCCTCAGGCCCCATTCCCAAGGCAAATTCGGTCGGCGATATTTGTGCAGAGGATGCTGGTGCGTTGAAGCAAATGCTGAGTCGCGCCCAAGCCTTCGAGCGCCTCAATCAATTGGCCAGTGCCGAACTGCCAGAAGATTTAGCGCGTCACACGCGTATCGCTTGTATTCGTGACGGGGTGCTAGTGATCGCCGCCGACTCCGCTGCTTGGGGCACCCGTGCCCGTTTGCAAAGTGAGCAATGGCTCACCGCCGTCTACAAATACTGGCCCGGCAGCATACGCCAGCTGAAGTTTCGCGTCCAGACGCGAGCACCGCAAACCACCCCCGTTAAACAGCCTCGAGTGCTGTCCGAGCAGGTATGTGATCACCTCAGCCAATGTGCAGAAAACCAAAGCGACGCCGAGCTGGCCGCCATTTTGCAACGGATTGCCCAGCATCGTAAAAAGTCCGATCCAACGCCCGATTAAGATCGTTTTTTAATTAAGATCGTTTTTTAAGAATTTTTCAGACTGCCCAAACCGTCGTCTAAACGTTTTAAGGCGCGTTCTAAAGCGCGGGTCACCGGTGCCAAACGACGTGGCTCCGATTTCAAGCTCATAAATAAACTGCGCTCCTGGTCATTTAGAATTTCGTGATTCAAGCTCAAACCATAGGGGCTGAGGAAATCATCCAACTCTTCAGATCGCGAGCGTAATTCAGCGCGGGTGGTTTGATAGGCGTGCTCGCACAGGCTGCTGCGACTGGAATAACTGAACACATTGGTGAAGAAAATCTGCTCGTCGTCGCGATTGGGCTCCAGCAACATGATGCCCGCATTAGGATAACTGGATTGATATTTACCAATACCCACCTTCATTCGCGATTGGATCAGCGCACGGAAGGTTTGCGATAACACCAGCGGTAAACCTTCAAGCGCTAAATGCTGGTGCTCGCTTTGGCCGCTCACCGCATCGTAAGGTACGAGCGGATTCACCCCGATCAGTAAATCTATGTCTTCATTCAGCGCGGTGGAGGCGTGTAAAGTGCGGCGCAGCGCGCCATCCACATAATCGCGCCCTTCCAAACGCACCGGCGGATACAAACCGGGCAAGGCAGCACTGGCCTGTACGGCACGCGAAATGGGGATGTGGTCGAAACCCTCAGAACCAAAACGCACAGCCACGCCGGTATCTAAATCTACCGCCACCACGAATAAACGGGTATCCAGCTCGCGGAAATCGTTACTGCGTCCCGGTACGTTCAGCACCTGCTCGATGAACTGATTAATGGTTTCATTATCGAAAATACCGGCGGGAATCGCTTTACTGAAACCATTTAACGATTCCGACAAGCCCGATAAACGCGGCCGTTTCAGCCAGTCCACCACCGCTTCGGCCATGATGCCGGGAATCTGTTTCACCCGCTGGTAATACTCGCGATAAGCCGGGCGTAAAAAAGCCTCGGGCCGAAACGCTAATTCTGCATCGGGTTGGCCCATAAAAATACGACACATTTGCGTGGTCGACACATGGTTCGCCAAGCTGGCCGCAATAAAGGCTCCGGCACTCACACCCACATAAGTTTTGAGATAGTGCATATGCATGCCGTTGATGCTTTCATCGAGCGCACGCAATGCGCCCAGTTCGTAAATTGCCCCCACCGGGCCTCCGCCAGCCACCGCGAGCCCAATACGCGGTTGTGGTCGGTCCACCACTTGGCTTGCCGATTGTAGAGTCAACATGAATGTATACCTCGCGTTCACACCGATGCCCTAAACGCTGTCGGGGCAAGCGGTACCTGAGCTTCGTCGTGGCTACAGTGTAGGCGGCTTGCATGACAGCACCACGCAAACCAACCATAGCCAAATTCCTTACATCGGCCGTGGGGCCTAAATGGGCCATGGGGTGGTTGCCTGGTAATCGATGTTCGCTATTGAATATTCGATGATCCGCCGCGCTGAACACTCGCCATCCTGGCGTCAGTCGCGGGGCAGTCTAGCGCAGGGCGGCGATCATTATGGTTATGGATCTTGTGCTTGCCTGCGTGCTATTGGCAGCTTTGTTATTGAGTGTACACCAGCCGCTGGCAAGCACTCCACAGTTATAGCTTGTTCTTAAGTCACTCAATCTTAAAACGAAGTCATCAGTTTCAGCCGTCGCCATGGCGGTGGGCCGCCCATAGCAGTGGGTCACCAGTGTCAACTTTAGAGCCTGTGCTTTCTCGAGCCTGCTCATTTGCCCAAGCCGTGACAACAACCCACAAAAAAACCGCCAGAGAATAACGCAAGACCAATAGCGGTGGTCGCAGCACACACCAAAATGATGATGAATTCGCTATGATCGGGCTTTGGTTTATGCAAGGAGTGTTGCTTCATGGCTTTGACAGTGGGCGATCAAGCGCCGGATTTCACCCTGCCCGATCACGCAGGTGAAGATTTCAGCCTCTCGCAAAAACGTGGGCAAAAGCTATTACTGGTGTTTTATCCGGGCGACGACACTCCGGTATGCACGCGCCAACTCTGCGAATATCGCGACGGCATTGAGGAATACACAAACCTGGGCGTAGATGTGGTGGGCATCAGTCACAACGATGCTGATTCGCATCAAAAATTTCGTGCCAAGTATGACTTACCCTTCACCCTGCTCACCGATCGCGGGCTCAAAGTAGCCGAACAATATGGCTGCAAAGGCTTGTTAGGCATGAAACGCGCAGTGTTTATCTTAGATGCCCAAGGTGTCATCCAATACGAACACATCGAAAGCGTGAGCGTTTTTCGCCGCAAGCACGAGGAACTGGTTGAAGCACTGGCTGCCATCGCATAAGCGCATGCCAACGGTCTAAAAACAAACCGCATAATCGTGTGCGATTAAATACAGACCAATAAACACAGACGACCTATTGGTAAACCCAAGCAGCACAGTCGAACCAAAGTGGCGCTGCTGAACCACAGCAGTGCCGCGCGCAGCTGCACACGCCTTAGCGCTTTAACCCACATCGTATTAGGAATGTCATTATGAGCGCCTCGGAGCGTTTACATGAATCGTTGGCGTGGAACGAACGCCTACGCCAAGCAAGCACCGCAGATACACCCGGAAGCGCACTGTTACCCGCCTTGCAAAACTGGCAACGCCAACGCTTGCACCTGAGCTACGCCGATTTATTAGAACAAGAGCGCTACCAGCCCGCTTGTGCGTTTTTCTTAGACGAACTCTACGGCGGCCAGGATTTTTCCCAGCGCCACGCCGACTTAGCTCGAGTCGAGCCCATCATGAGCCGTATGATGCCCGATCACTTGCTGATTACCGTGGCCGAGGCTTTAGAGGTGCAAGCCTTAAGCTTGGAGCTGGACTTAGCGATCAGCAGCCAGCTGGCCGCACAATCTGAAAGCGACCCCCAGCGCATTACGCAAAGTCGTTATGCCCAGGCTTATCGCAGCTCAGGCACGCCCCAACAACGGGAACACCAGATTGAGCTCATCATGCATGTAGGCCAGGCTTTAGATGCCGTGGTGCATAAGTTTTGGGTTTATCGCTTACTTAAATTACTGCGCGGCCCCGCTGTGGCGGCAGGGTTTGGCGAATTACAGACGTTTTTAGAAACCGGCTTTGGCGCGTTCAAACAGCTCAATGGCGCCGATACCTTTCTCGATGCCATTAAAACGCGCGAAGGTGCTGCGATGGAGGCTATTTTTGCAGGTGAAGATCAACCCTTTGCCCAGTTAGCCATTGCCTAAACAGGTCGGAATTGCACTCGCCGTGACACCTAAAAGCTTTTTGTCACGTCAAATTCATAAAATATTGATAAAATAATCATGACAGTGAAAGCCAAAGTGCGCCACTGCCAAGCCCCAACAGCGTTAGCACACTATTGAAAATGTTTTTCTAAATAGCGATTAATTTCGTTTTGAATGGTGGGCTTTAATGCCATCAAAAAGAGGCTCAAGTCGGCGCAAACCCGAATTGAAGAAGCGCTCACCTCAATGGTTCCATTCACGCCGGGGCGCTCAAAGTGCATGATGTCGCCTTCCCAACTGTGATCAAAATCAAACTGTTGCGACAACTCAGCAGCCAGTTCATCGGCCTTTTCGCGGGCTTGGCTTTGGCCCAGAGAGTGGCTGCGGCTTAAATCGATACTTGCCATGGGATGCCTTTTCTTGCTTGCTTGCCGGTGTCGCACCCACCACTTAAGCAGGCTGCGCACACCTTGAAGACGAACGGTTAAATACAGCTGGCCAATATAGCTCTTGTACTCAATAAAAAAAACTGATCAGCATAACCGGCTATCACAATTTCCCGCATGTAATAAACAGTTTGCTACAATTGACGCAACGCGTTTTACATTATTCTAATTTCTGTATCACAATGGTTTTTGGTACAGCTTTAGATAACAAATGACAACTTTAACGGCTTCCCCAACGCCAATAAGTGCGCTTGCTGTTAAGGCGTTACCGGTGCTAATCCCCATTGGTGCCAATTACCACACCAAAGCTGTGGTAATCGCTCACAAGATCGGGCGTCCATCACTAATGCTGGACGCGCAAGGAAGAGCTTAAAAAGCGCGAACAAGCGCTCACTTCCTCCTGGTGGCAGGCTTGAACCAGCGCAGGCTGCCGGTTAGAACAACCTAAGAAGAAGGCTGATCGAATGCGTATTGCCTTATTGGAAGACGATAGCGATCAAGCGCACATCATGCGCTTGTGGCTACAGGACACCGATATAGAACTGGTTATTTTTTCCACTGGCGCCGCTTTGGTCCGTGCACTGAAAGGCGAAATTTTCGACATGGTGCTGTTGGACTGGTGCGTACCCGATATGGACGGCATGGAGGTCCTGAATTGGATTAGTCGTCAATTGGGTTGGAATTTACCGGTGATTTTCACCACCGGCCGCGATGAGGAAGAATCCATCGTCGAAGCCCTCAACAATGGTGCCGACGATTACCTCGTCAAACCTTTAGCACGCCCCGTGCTTACCGCCCGCATCCAGGCTTTAGCACGCCGCACCGGCTTGAAAGAGCCACCCGCCGATTTACTCGTGGTGGGCGAATACCAATTCGATCGCAAGCGCCGGGTTTGTTCGCACCACGGTGAAGAAATCAGCCTGACCGCGCGTGAATTTGATCTTGCTTTGTACTTTTTCGAAAACCTAGGTCGCATTTTGTCGCGCGAAACCCTGCTGCATCAAGTATGGGGCGCGACCGGGCAACTGCAGACCCGCACCGTCGATACCCACGTAAGCCGGGTGCGCCAAAAACTGCATTTGCGCCCTGAAAATGGTTGGAATTTACAAGCCGTTTACCACTACGGTTATCGACTGGAACGATTGTCTGAGGAACATTAATGGGGCAGAAGAATAAACAGGCCGACAACACCGCTGCAGACCAGCAGTCAGGTGATAACAATCAACAGAGCCTGATGACAAACGACAACATGAATCAAGTGCGCGAGCTGCTCTTTGGTGAGAGTTATCGTCAGCTTGATCAACGTATCGCCCAGCTGGAAGCCAACGTTAACGAACGCTTTCAGCAGCTCGAAGATCAATTCCAGCGCCAGTTACAAAACGAGCACGACAGCCGCGAACAAGCGATCGCTGAACTGGAGCGCCGTTTACAGCAACAAGCGCAAGATCACGAAAATCGCATCAGTGCCGTTGAAGACGACTTCCGCAGTGCTTTGGCTGCCATGGACAAAGACCTGCGCGACGTTATCGACAACCTGGATCAACGCCATCAACAGCGGCAAGATCAGCTCACACGCGATAAGGTCAGCCGCGGTCAATTGGCCGACTTGCTCACCGGTTTGGCGGACACCATACGCCCCCCGGTTGCCGTCGACAGCGATCAGTCCGCCTGATCCGGCGGCCCTTGTCGTGCCCAATCCGATGACCACACCACAGCGTAGTTCTTACTACGCTGTTGGCACTGCCGCCGAGTGATCAGCTTATGACCGAATGGGAGCGCTTGCAGGAATTGCTGCTGAACCACGAGCGTGAACGGCTCGATCAGCTCGAAAACCAACAACAATCCGACCAACGCCAACAGCGTCTGCGTAGCGATTTACCGCAAACGCTAGATCAGCTGCGTGGCGATCCCGATCTGCGCGCCAGCTTATCGAGCCCGGTAACCGCCGCCCTCCACGAGAGTATCGAGCGTGATCGCGAAAGCGTCGCCTCTTTGCTTTTCCCGGTAATGGGGCCAGCTATTCGCCGGGCGGTACAAGAAAGCCTGCGTAGCGCCGTTCAGCGCATTAATCTCGCTTTAGAGCATGGTTTATCGCCACGGGCCTGGCGCTGGCGTTTAGAGTCTTGGCGTAGTGGCGAGCCCTTTGCGCAAATTGTTTTGCGTCACAGCTTGTCGTTCAGTGTCAATGAGTTATTTCTCATTCACCGCAATACCGGCCTGATGATGGTGCGTCGTAGCCGGCGCGAGGTACTGGCACTCGACCAAGATGCTGTGGCCAGCATGCTTACCGCCATTCAGAACTTTCTCCGTCAGTCGCTAACCGATATCGCTGAAGATCCACTGCGCACAGTGGAAATGGGCGGTGCCAGCCTGTGGTTAATTAACGGCCCCGACGCCATTTTAGCCGCCGTCATTGAAGGCGAACCACCCTTGTCTTTGCGCGAAGGCATGCATGAATCTTTGGAGTCGGTGCATCGTTTGCTGCGTGATGAACTGCAGCAATATCAAGGCAATAAAATTCAGCACAGCCAAGTCGATGCCCTGCTCGATCAACATCTGGTCGAACAGCGTCCAAAATCACCCGAACGAGGCCCCGCCCGTTTAGCCTGGGGTTTGGGCATCGCCGCATTATTGCTGCTAACGGGCGTATGGGCTTTGCATACTTGGCAGCTGAAGCAAGATCAACAACGGCTGCAACAGTATGTAGATCAAACGCCCGGTTTAATGCTATTCGATAGCCGTATTCAAGACGGCCAGATCAGTGGCACCCTACTGCGCGATCCGCTGGCACCTAATCGAGCCGCAGTCCTGGAAGCCGTGGCATTAGCCCCGCAACGTATCAATTTACGCGAGCAAAGCTATTTATCGCAGGAACAAGAGCTACTGCTAAAGCGCTTACAACATGCCGCCCACATTGATAACGCAGACCCTGAAGCGCGAGCAAAGCTTAGCGTGGTAGACCAACACCTACGTGTAGAAGGTCAATTAACGACGCAACAATGGCAACAATTGCGGCAAAGCCAAGCGCTGCTAGCGCCGCAATGGACCTTAACGCTGCCTCAGCTCGACCACGCAGCGCTGAGCCAAGCCTTAGAGCTGCCCGCCAGCAGCCAGATGTCACAACAGGACACAGAACTTATTTTTACGGGCCAGGCACCTCTAGCGTGGCATAAGAAGCTTCCGCAACTTATTGCTAAACTTCCAATTTATTACCAATCTAACACCCAGCAACTGGCTGTAGCCGAACACCAACAATTGAGCCAAATCATTGAAAGCCTCAATGGCAGCCGATTAAACTTTAATAGTGGCATTGTGTTCGATTCTGAAAGCCAACAACGTATCTCCGAAATGGCTAAACAGATACAACAGCTCGAACACTTGGCAGCAACTACAGGGCAGTCCATTAGCATTCAATTGCTCGGCATGAGCGACGGCGTCGATACTTGGGACGTTAATCTTGAAATCCGCCGCGCCCGTGCTGAAGCAAGCCGAGACGCCTTGCTGAGCGCTGGCGTCGACCCATCTATTCTTCAAGCCGACGCCCAACTAGAACGCCCGCCGCCCGGTTTTAATGCGGCCCTGCGTTATTGTGAGATTGTGGTGAACATTCGTGAATGAAGTCAGCCGTAAAATTTGCATGCTGGGTAATTTTGCCGTCGGCAAAAGCAGCCTTGTGCGGCGCTTTGTAACCGGTGTGTTCGATGCCAGTTATCAAACCACCGTGGGTGTCAAGATCGACACCTGCGAAGTCACCATTGATGCAGCCTCCAGCCAAGATAACAGCAGCACAGAAGCCACCAAGGTCAAAATGGTGTTGTGGGATTTAGCCGGCGAGGCTGAGCTGGGCCCGCAGAGCCAAATGTATATTCAAGGCATGCAGGGGTACTTATTGGTGGCCGATGGCAGCCGTATGGATACCGTTCATAACGCGGTGCACATTCAACAACAAGTGGTACGCAGCCTGGGGCCACGCCCTTTCATCATGCTGTTGAACAAACACGACCTTAGCGAACAATGGCAAGTGCCCGACAGCTGGATACAACAGCAACGCGATCTCGGCTGGAACATACTGTGCACCAGTGCCCTAAGTGGTGAAGCCGTGCCCGAGGCCTTTGACCGCCTCGCGCGTGCCATGATCGCCCCCACTGCCATGGAAATGCTGGGATGAACCTGCCAGAGCCGATTCAACACTTCATGGCGAAGCAAATCGAGCGGCTCGCAGCGCCCTTATGCATTGAATACGACAGCCTGTTCTGCTTGGTAGCCTACGACGGACCGGCAGCGCGCTATGGTTTAGAGCATCTCACCTTAGGCGAAATTCTGCCGCCGGGTTTGGATTTTCTTCAAGGCATGGATATGGGCGAGCCCTTATCGCTGTCCTTCGTCACACTGCCCACAGGCGCCATCGCCCATATCGAGTTACGCCAAGCAGAGCAGCGCCGTTTTATTTTATTGTTCGATGCCAGCGAACAACACCGCTTAGTACAAGCGCAGCAGCAACAAGCCAACGAAGTGCGCTTGTTGAGCAGCCGCCAGCAACGCACTTTAGATCAACTCAGCCGCGCGAATGCCGCCATCGAAGCCCAGCGCAACGAATTAGAACAACAACGCAATGAGTTGGCGGCGTTAAATCAGGCACAAGCGCGTTATATCGCCATGATGTCGCACGAATTCCGCACGCCGTTAAATGCCATTTTGGGTTACACCGATTTACTCCAACGACAAGACGATCCCTTAGCGAAAGCCGCTCAAAGGCATCACTTGGCGGCCATTCGCCGCTCGGCCTGGCATTTATCGAGCATGGTCGAAAATGTCCTCGAGCAAGCACGCTTAGGTCGTGATCAGGTGAGTTTGACCCAAGAGCCCGCCGAACCCAGCGAGCTGGTCATGTTGCTCAATGACTTATTTCAGAGTCAGGCGAAAGAACGTGACATCCAGTTACAAATTGAGTGTGACGAAAACACACCAGATCGGGTTATGCTCGATATCGTTCGTATTCGCCAGATCGCGATTAACCTCATCGGCAATGCTTTACGCTATACCAGCCAAGGCTCGGTACATGCCCGGTTTTCATACGCATCAGAGCGTTTGATCTTAGTCGTACAAGATACCGGCCCAGGCATTCCCGAGGCCGATCGAGAGCGCATCTTCCGCGCCTACGAGCGGGGCGAATCGGCACCCGGTGGCGGTGCCGGTTTAGGATTGTCCATCTGCCGCCAACTCGCTCAATTAATGGGCGGCAATTTAGAATTATTGCAGCAAACGAATAATAAAGAATATCCAGGCGCTTGCTTTCAGTTTGTAGTGCCAGCACCGATTCCCGACGAACAGCCACTAACACCCATCAGTGGCCGGGTCTTGGTACTCGATGACGACCCAGACCTACGGGAATGGTTAGATATCGTTTTAAGTGAATGGGGTTTACAGCCCACATTGCTTAGCGGCATAGGCGAATTAAAGCAGTGGCTACGAGAACAGCAAAACGAAACACAGCACAAGCACCCAATAACGGATTTACCAATAACGGATTTATTCATCACCGATTATCTCCTTGAAGACGGTGTGGGCGTGGAGGCAATGCAAATGGTGCGACGCCTCGATCCAGACATTCCCGTGGTGATGCTCACCGGTTCGGTACCTAGCGAGGAAAGTGTGCGGGTTAATCAAAACCCTAACTTTTTATTGCTAGCCAAACCAATATCAGCTTCTGCCTTGCGCATTAGCTTGGGCAAAATGTTAGCGGCGCAACAACAATATACCGCTAACGTATGAGCACACTGTAAGCACGGCTTCAAGGGCAACACTGCCAGGATGACAATGAGATGCTTAGTGAACAAACTCAGTCGGCCTTACATCAGGCCCAGCTCCGTTACCGCGCACAATTACAAGAACGGGCCAATGATTTAGAAAAACTATGGCAAGCCGCGGCCGACGGTGACGAAGAAAGTTACACCGAACTGCTACGCCACTTACACCGTTTAGGTGGTTCTGCAGGTATGTATGGCTTAGAAACTCTCGGCCAAAGCGCCAAGGCCGCTTACAAAGGCTGCCAATTGCTTGCCCCCGGCCAGCGCCAGCAAAGCCCCAGCATGCAACAACTGCTGAAGATGATGCGTGACATGGCCGCCCATTAGCGCCATTGGCGTGCGCTATAAAAAAGCCTCACTCGGCCAGAGTGAGGCAGGTCAATGTAGCGGTAATTTACGAGCTACAGCTCATTACGCGGCGGTAAAATAACGCTGGCGGTAATCATTCCTGTAGCCAGGGCTACTGCCGTTAAGATGGCGGTAAAGGCAACCTCAATACCCGTTAGCACATCGGCTCCCAGCAGGGCGGTCATGCTGCGCATGCCCACACTGCCTGGAACCAGCAATAACAAGCCGGGGAGCTGCAGAGTGCTGCCCGGTAGATTGGTGAGTCGCGCATAGGCATTGCCATACAAACCCACCAATACGCCCCCCACGAACGCTCCCAACGTGCCTCCCAGCGTCATTTGGCCAAACTGGGCGCTGCCCCACGCCAAGGCACAGGCCAACAGTACCCACGGCCACTGCCTAACACGCACGCGCAAGATAATCGCCAAACCCACCGCCGCAAACACCAGGCTCACGCTCACCAACCACAGCGGTAATTGCTGAGGTTGCACATTGGGCACCTCACCCACAAAGTACTGGCCCATGGCACTGCCTAAGGCTAAACCAAAAGCAATGGTGGCAAACACCAAGGCTGTGGCCGCCAAACGAGCGCTACCCGACACCAAATGTCCGGTGGAAAGCTCACGGGTGGCGGTGGTTAAATCCAAGCCGGGCAATAACACAATCATGCCTGCGATCAAAGCGGGCATCATGGCGGTATGTCCTTCATATCCACACCACAAAGTGGCGATAAAAGCGGTAAGCATCGAGGCCAACGGAATTAACAACCGCCCCAATTGGTGGCGCGGCCCGGTGATGATGGCCAGAAAACCCACCAAGCTACTTAAGATACCCGCCAAGGGCAGCTCTTTAATGCCACCACCTAACAACAAAGTGGCTGGTAGCGCCACCAGAGGAAAGGCTAAGAAAGTCAGCCAGGCGCTGTAACGCGATGGCGCCGAGAAAATCTCTTGCACTTGCGCTGCCGCCTGTTGCGGCCCCAACTCCCGTTGTTCCAGAGCATTGATGACTTCGGCGATATCCGACAATTTCCCCATATCGGGGCTAGAAGCACTGACCCGCGCTAAATAGGTTTGCTGCTGATGCTCACGATTAATGGCTACGAACAAGGCGGTAGGTGAGCTGAAAAACTGGGCGCTTAAACCTAAGCGCGCGGCCATTAGCTCTAAAGCGGCTTCCACCCGATGGGAAGGCGAACCTAAGCTCAACAACGCACGCCCTAGGGTAATTAACAAACCGGTGGAATCGTGTTCAATTTGCTCACGTGAATCGGCAGGCACTGCGGGCAGACGATCAAAATCCAGTGCCGCTTGAATAGGGCTTCGTGGTGGGCTTGCAGGTACCGGACCTTGATTGTCCGAGTTATCGGTTCGACGAATGCCGACCATTGAAAATGCTCCACAGACCTCAACGCAACGCAAGCATTTGCTGTCATTGTCGTTGCCATTGATTGATATTGATATTCAAGCCACAGCCACTGGATATGGCTATTGGCCTAACCATCGCTACGCAAACCTATGGTCGATCATCACCCTTGTTCCACCATTTATTGAGACAAACATCAAAGCTTCATCTGCAAGGCGTTGACAGTAGCGTCAGAACTTTTTCAATATGGCCACACATCCTGCTGGGCACAGGGTCATGATGATCGCTTTCCACCCAGCAGGCAAGCCGGTTGGAAACCAGGATATTTCTGCTATGACGCCTTGTTACAATTTTAGCGCGGGCCCCTCACTGCTACCCGAGCCCGTGGTTCAACAAATTCGCGAAGATCTGCCCAATTGGAATGGTCAGGGCCCTTCGATCATGGAAATCAGCCACCGCAGCAAAGCTTTCGATGAGGTGGTGGAAGAAAGCCAAACGCTCTTGCGCGAGCTACTCCAATTACCCGATAACTATCAAATATTGTGGATGCAAGGCGGCGCGTCTTCGCAGTTTAGCCTGGTACCCATGAACTTACTCAAAGGTCCCGACAGCAAGGCCGCTTATTTGGTATCGGGCAGTTGGAGCCAAAAAGCCTTCGATACCGCGCACTATCACACCCAACCTCATTTAATCGCCTCAGGCGCGCCAGATTTTGATCGTTTACCACCGCGCAAACTTTGGGAAGTTAGGGAAGATGTGGACTACCTCCATATCACCAGCAACGAAACCATCCACGGTATTCAGTTTCACCACAATGTGAACATCAACGATATCCCGCTGGTGATCGATGGCTCTTCCGATATTCTATGTCGCCCTTTGCCGTACGATAATTTCGGCCTGCTTTATGCTGGTGCGCAGAAAAACCTGGGGCCCGCCGGTGTCACTTTAGTGATTATTCGTGACGATTTGCTAGAACGCAGCGGTGATCGTCTCGCACCCATGTTTAATTACCAAAATTTCGCCACGAAAAAATCCTTGTACAACACACCACCGGTATTTTCTTGGTACGTCTGCAATTTAGTATTGCGCTGGATTAAAGCCGAAGGTGGCATCGAGGCCATTCATCGCCAAAACCAAAACAAGGCATTTGCTTTGTACAGCGAAATCGGGCGCGACGACTTTTACCATAACCCGGTGGAAATCGCTTCGCGCTCGTTGATGAACGTGCCGTTCCGCATTCATAAGCCCGAGTTAGAAGCGCGATTTTTAGCAGAGGCCGAGGCCGCCGGTTTTATCGGCTTGAAAGGCCATCGTTCGGTGGGTGGGTTACGCGCCAGTCTGTACAATGCAGTGACACCACATCACGTTTTTGCATTGGTGAAATTCATGCAAAACTTCAAAAAACAACACGGATAACGAGCATGGCTTCTTCTAAGGTGGATCTCAATCAGCTACGCCAGCAAATCGATCAACTGGATCAACAAATTCAACAATTGATCAGCGACCGAGCCCGCATTGCGCTGGCTGTGGGCGAAGCCAAAGGTCCGCAGCAACAGCCGGTAGACTACTACCGTCCCGAGCGCGAAGCCCAAGTTTTACGTGCCGTCATGGAGCGTAACGCTGGGCCATTGAGCGACACCGAAATGGTACGCTTGTTTCGCGAGATCATGGCTTCGTGCTTAGCGCAGCAAGAACCGCTGCGTATCGCTTATTTAGGCCCGGAAGGCACCTTTACCCAGCAAGCCGTGATTCAACATTTTGGCCATGCCGTGCGCGCCGTAGCTCAGGCCTCCATGGACGAGGTGTTTAGCCAGGTGCAAGCCTGCGAAGCCGACTTTGGCGTGGTACCGGTGGAAAACTCCACTCAAGGGATCGTCAGCCATACCTTAGATTTGTTTTTGAATTCGCCACTCAAGATCTGCGCCGAGGTAGAGCTGCGCATCCACCAAAACCTGCTCAGCCAAGCGCCGGGATTAGGGCAGATCGAGCGCGTCTATTCGCATCCGCAATCGTTATCGCAATGCCGCTTATGGCTACGCGATCACCTGCCGAATGTGGAACTGATTCCGGTCAGCAGCAATGCCGAAGCAGCGCGTCGAGTACGCCACGCACCCGATGCCGCCGCCATCGCTGGGCGCAGCGCCGCCGAGGTTTATGGTTTACCGGTGTTATTTGCCGATATCGAGGATCAACCCGATAACAGCACGCGCTTCTTGGTGATTGGCCGCGAGCTATTCCCGCCCAGTGGCGACGATAAATCCACGCTGTTACTGGCCGGTGTTCAAGGCCCAGGCGCATTGCACGAATTGCTATCGCCTTTAGCCCAGGCCGGAATTAATATGACACGCATCGAATCACGACCATCGCGCCAGGGCAAATGGGATTACGTATTCTTCGTGGATGTAGAAGGCCATGCGCAAGAAGCGCCATTGGTTTCAGCCTTACAAGAATTGCAGCAGGTAGCACGAATGGTGACGGTCTTAGGCGCTTATCCCAAAGCACTGAATACCGATCTGTAAACCACTCGAATTTTCAGAGCGCCTCTTCAACTTTAGGGGCTTTACCTTCCCGCTTAGAACTCAGCAGCGCCTTATGTTAGACGCTGCTGTTATCGTTTAACGTGCTTGTTGTTGAGTTAGCGTATCGGCCGCCACGGCCTGCGAGGTGTCGTTATCGGGCTCAAGCACATGTCCATTGGCGCTGAGTAAAATTTCGTCCAAGACCTGAGCTAAAGCTTGCTCGTCGTCGGTTTGCACATGGGTTTCCGCGCGCTCGATGGCGGTCTTTAGCTGACGCCAATTGACCTCGGTATGGCGGGCACGCAAAATCTTTGGATGATCGGTGGTAACTAAAGCTTCAGCCGGGTGGAATAGTTCTTCCTGTAACTTTTCGCCAGGCCGCAAGCCCGTAAATATGATGGGAATATCCACATTGGGCTCTTTGCCCGCCAAGCGAATAAGCTGCTCGGCTAGTTGCACAATCTTCACCGGCTCGCCCATATCTAATACCAAGATATCGCCATCATTACCTGTCACCGTCGACTGCAAAATGAGCTGGGCGGCTTCAGGTATTGTCATGAAGTAACGCTCGATATCTTTATGCGTCACCGTGACCGGCCCGCCACGGGCAATTTGCTCTTGGAACAAAGGCACCACGCTGCCGCTGGAGTTTAAAACATTGCCAAAGCGCACGGTAATAAAGCGGGTATCGGAGCGCGCACTGAGGGTTTCGCAATACAATTCGGCCGCACGCTTGGTAGCGCCCATCACATTTTTAGGTCGCACCGCTTTATCGGTGGAAATCAAAACAAACAGCGGCACCCCTTGGGCATCAGCGGCATCGGCCATGGTACGGGTAACAAATAGATTATTACGTACCGCCTCGCGACGCTGATTCTGTAGCAGGGGCAAATGTTTGTATGCTGCTGCGTGGAAAATAATTTGCGGCTGTTCTTTAGCCAGCAAGCGCTGCACATGCGGGGCGTCACCGGCATCACCCAGCACACTTTGGATGGACAACTCCGGATACGCTTGGCGTAATTCGCGATCGATACTGAATAAGTTGTACTCGGTGCGCTCAAGCAACACCAGGCGTTCGGGGCTTAAGCGTGCAATTTGTCGGCATAGCTCACCGCCAATGGAACCACCACCGCCAGTCACCAAAACCCGCGCGCCTTGAATGCGCGAGCGAATACTTTCCCAGTCTAAAGTGACGGGGCTGCGGCCCAGGAGATCTTCAATAACCACAGGCTTGATACGATCCCAACGCTCACCTTCTTGGGTTTCTTGTAAGCGCGGCAGGGTACGGAATTCGATTTGTGCATCTTCACAACTGCGCACCACCCGCTGCATTTGCTCGTTATCGGCCGATGGCATGGCGATCACCGCCAGTTCAGCAGCCGTCTCGCGGGCAATGGCTGGTAAGCGATCAATACCGCCCAAAATCGGTACGCTATGAATACGCGCACCACCCATACGTTGGTTGTCGTCTAAAAACCCCACCACGTGGTAGTCGGGTAAACGGCGCAGTTCACGCACTAATACCGCCCCTGAATGACCAGCGCCGATAATCAAGGTACGTCGCGGCCGCACGCCGCCGATACGCCCCATATTGAGATCTTTCCACGAGCGGTACAGTAAACGCGGAATTCCCAAAGCGGCGGTTAAGGCGAAGGGATAAATCAGTAATAATTGAGGTTTCAGCAGCAAGGCATCGGGTCTAAACGCCCACAGCAGTAAGGCAACTAACACAACGCCGATAAGCGAGCCACGAATGAGATTCCACATATCGGGCAGGCTGGCAAAACGCCACAAGCCGCGATACAAGCCAGTAAACCAAAACACCAGCCCCTGGGCCACAATAATAAGCGGAACCTCACTTAAAAACAGTGCCGAAAGTGGAAGATTGAGGCCAGGCCCACCCGGTGTGGAAATGGCACGCGCCGCCAACCAGCTCAGCCAGATCATCAATAAATCGTGGAAGATGACGGCGAGTCTAGGATGTAACCATTGGCGCCATTTCGGCGTTTTTTGTTGTGCGGTGGGTGTATCCAATGAAATGCTCTCAAGCTTGAGCTGCGTGCACTAAAGACCGCATGGCCAAAATCCACGCCAATGCCACAGCAATGGCAATAATGAGACAGGCTAAAAACAAGCGCTGCGGTGATTCAACACCCCATGATGCCACGGGCAAAATGAATAGCCAATTAATCAGCATGTACAGCAACCACACCCGTTGGTGACTCCAACCCTGTTGAATGAGGCGCTGATAAACATGCTGTCGGTGTGCTTGATACCACACCTCACCGCGCCACATTCGATGAAACAACGTAAAAGTCGCGTCGATAATAAATGTGGTCGATAACAGCAGAGGTACAGGCCACCAATCTGGCCCCGCCAGCATGGCCATCGCCGCCACACACAGCCCTAAAGTGCCACTGGCCACATCGCCCATGAAAATTTTAGGTTTGGGGAAATTCCACGGTAAAAAACCCAGCATACAAGCCGCCAGAATCGCCCCTAAATAAGCGGCGGCTGGGGCCGACTCATGCAGCAGGATAAAGCTACCAGCACCAGCAAAAATAGCCTCGCCTGTGGCCAATCCATGGCTGCCATCCATGAAATTATACAGATTCACTAACCAAATAACGGTAAGTACGGCAACAATAAACACAAGCAAAGCCGCGCCATAATACAAGCCGCCACTCCATTGCCAGTAATCGCTCAGCCAATGCATTGGCGCTAAACAGAAGCAGAGCCATACCGCACTGCCCACTTGAATCAGCAACCGCCCGCGCACCGTTTGCGGGTGATGATCGTCCATCCACCCCACAACGCCTAGTGCGAACAAGGGCGGAATCAATGCCCAAGCCCATTGCTGAGTGGCATGAAAATAAAGAACCGCCAGCAAGGTCACCAAGGCGGCCGCAGCACCACCACCGCGCGGAATCACACCGCTGTGGCTGCGGCGCTGGCCCGGTTCATCTAATAACTGAAAGCGACGTGCGTAGAGAATCATTAACGGCGTGGTCAACAGGCTCAGCAAGGCAAAAACCAATAAAGACCAGCCTAAGAAAGCCTCGCCCAATAACGCCCCATTGATCATTTGCCAGTCACACCGCGCACCGGCCAAGTGCTATCCCATTGTTTACAGCTAGGGCATTGCCAGTGGTGATCGTGACCACCGTAGCCGCATTGGCGGCAACGAAAGGCCACCTCACCAGTCAGCAGTTCATCGCACAGCTGCTCCACAATAGGGCGTAGCTGGGCGCTGAGTTGTTGGTACTCGGCGGGGGCTAACAGATTCAATAAACAACGCAGCAGATGCACATTTGGGTTTAAGCGCAGTTGTTCAATCAATAAGGATTGCGCTTGTTGCACATTCCCTTCTTGTTGATGCAATGCCGCCAACGCGATCACAGCGCTCACATCTTGGCGTTGTTGTAGCCAGCTCACCAACAGCTGTTGCAACTCTAAAGTGGCACGGTCAGCACGATAAGCGGCTGTTAGCGTATCTAAAGCCACCGGTAATAGCTCGGGTTGCTGCTGTAAAGAACGAGTCAGTAATTCAATCGCTTGGCGCGGCTGCGATTCCCCTAACAGAATCTCCGCTTCAAGTAATTGGCAGCGCAAACTGGCTGGGTGATGCTCACGTGCGGCGGCCAGCGCAGCGCGTGCCTCGTTCAGCTCGCTTTCTTTTAAAGCGGCGGTGGCACGCTCACAATGAAAATGTGCCACCAAAGGATGTACTTCACTAGGGCTTAGTGGAATTAAGCGTTCGGCCATGCGGGTGGCCTGGGCCCAGTCTTGCTCTTGTTGGTAAATTTCCAGCAGTCGCTGCAAAGCCACCGAGCGGCCTTCTTCGCTCTCGGCCAGTTGGTGGTAGAGATCTTCCGCCCGGTCTAATAAACCGGCACGGCGGTAGTCTTCTGCCAGCTCCAACATTGCATGATGACGCTCGGCTGGTGAGATGGACTCTTTTGCGATGATATTTTCATGGCAGCGGATGGCATGCTCGACTTCACCCCGACGGCGAAACAAATTCCCTAAAGCCAGATGCGTTTCTACCGTATCCGGATTCACTTCAGCCAGCTGTAGAAAAACTTCCAACGCTTTATCGGGTTGTTCGTTTAATAAGTAATTTAAGCCGCGAAAATAATCACCGCCAAAATTTTCATGATAATGATGCGGGCGCGCTGAAAAGCCGCGCAGCCGCCACCATGCCCACAGCGCTATCGCTGCAGCAAGGATCAGCAACACTAATGCAATGGAAAGTTCGAGCATAGCTATATCGCTGTGGCACCAAGGAACACACCACCCAGGGAACACACCATAATGGGTGCGTCGTCACGGGAATTCCGCTGTTTGCGCCGGATCATACCGTATTTAGATGCAGCAAAAACTGATCCGCCGCTAAAGCGGCAGATCAATTTTAATAATGCATCGCTATTTTAAGAAATTGGCAGTTAGGCTGCCTTATGTTCGATGGTTTGTGCTCCGCTGGCAGCGGTTTCCGATGCCTTTTGTGCATCACCACTGGCGGAGGTATCGCTGGCTTGAATCGCGCGGTTTAGTTTGGCTTCTTTTTGCAAGCGACGAATCCGCGCCCGCAGTGGCACCACCCGAAACAGCCACAAAGCCAGAGCGCCTAACAAAAGCCCCAGCACTAAAGTCACACTTAATACCAAGCCCAGCGATTGCTGCACTTGAATAAACAGCAAGTCCACAGCCGCAGGCTCGGGATTCAAAATACCCAAAAAGCTACCAACGGTAATTGCCAGAACGATGACAATGAGGCTTAGCCAGCGGCGCATGGTTTACTCTCCAGAGTTATTCACCCGTTCGCGTAGTGCTTTGCCGGGTTTGAAATGGGGAACATACTTTCCGGGCAATGCCACCGACTCACCAGAGCGTGGATTACGACCGATACGGGGTTCGCGGAAATGCAGACAGAAGCTGCCAAAGCCGCGAATCTCGATACGATCGCCTGTGGAAAGCGAACGAGTCATACGTTCGATAATAGTTTTCACTGCCAGTTCCACATCGGCTTGATCCAAATGTGGTTGATACGCTGACAGGCGCTCGATTAGCTCTGATTTTGTCATGGCCCACCATTCCTTGATTGTCACCGCTACCAGGCATCATCTGGTGGCGGAATTGTTGTTGTCAGACAGCAAGAATGAACGCTGCCTTCTTCACTCGCCTAAGGTTGGGGCAGCCGGATACACAAGCCCCGAAACCCTACATAAGTGTCGCCGTAAACACCGCGTAAGGCAAGTATTAATGCTAGTAAATTGTTGATTATTGTAAGGAATAGTTCATGCCGATTAGTTATGTGCACACTTTCCCCTGTTTTTCAGCACCTTTTTCCAATAGGGCCAGAATAAGGTGATAGGCAAAAGCTACAGCCAAAATAAAACCACCGACCCCTAAAGGCCGGTGGTTTTATTTTTTAAGTCATCATCGCCGCGCAAATTGCAACGGCGACGACTGAGGCTGTGCCTCAGCCGACTTTAAGACAAATTAATTTTTGTCCATTTGCTCGCGCAGCAGATCACCCAAGGTGGTGGCACCATTACTGGTGGTGGTACCGCCTTGGTATTCTTCGATCGCTTCTGCCAGCTCGTCGTCCTCACGGGCGCGGATCGACAGATTCAGAACGCGGTTCTTACGATCCAAGTTGGTGAACTTAGCTTCGATCTTCTCGCCTGCGGTCAGAACTTTAGTGGCGTCGTCCACTTTCTCTTTGGCAATTTCAGAAGCTTTCAGGTAGCCCTCAACGCCATCGGCCAGTTCAATAACGGCACCTTTAGCGTCCACTTCTTTAATCGTACCTTCAACCACAGAACCACGTGGGTAGTTCGCCATGAAGGTGGCAAACGGATCTTGTTCCAGTTGCTTGATACCCAGAGAAATACGCTCACGCTCGGGGTCAACAGCCAATACCATGGCTTCGACTTCTTCGCCTTTGCGGAAGTTACGAACGGCTTCTTCACCAGGCAGCATCCAAGAGATGTCAGACAAGTGAACCAGACCGTCGATACCACCTTCCAGACCAACAAAGATACCGAAGTCGGTGATGGACTTGATCACGCCACGAACACGATCGTTCTTGCTGTGGGTGGCCGCAAATGCTTCCCAAGGATTCGGGGTGCATTGCTTCATGCCCAGTGAGATGCGGCGACGTTCTTCGTCCACATCCAACACCATAACTTCAACTTCGTCACCGGTGTGAACCACTTTAGACGGGTTAACGTTCTTATTGGTCCAATCCATTTCAGAAACGTGAACCAGACCTTCAACGCCGTCTTCGATTTCAACGAAGCAACCGTAATCGGTGATGTTGGTAACTTTACCGAATACACGAGCGGTGGGCGGATAACGACGCGCCAGATCTTGCCACGGATCTTCACCCAGTTGTTTCAGACCCAGCGATACGCGGTTGCGTTCGCGGTCGAAGCGCAGTACGCGAACTTCCAGCTCATTGCCCACTTCAACCACTTCAGACGGATGGCGAACACGTTTCCACGCCATGTCGGTGATGTGCAGCAGGCCATCGATACCGCCCAGATCCAAGAACGCACCGTAGTCGGTGAGGTTTTTGACCACACCTTTGACGATGGCACCTTCTTGCAAGCGTTCCAGCAGCGCTTCGCGCTCTGCACTGTACTCAGACTCAACCACAGCGCGGCGTGAAACCACTAAGTTGTTGCGGCGGCGATCCAGTTTGATGATCTTGAATTCCAGATCTTTGCCTTCCAGGTATGCGGGGTCGCGTACCGGGCGAATATCCACCAGAGAACCTGGCAGGAAGGCACGGATGCCATCGATATCGACAGTGAAACCACCTTTGACCTTACCGCTGATTTTACCGGTAACTGTGGCTTCTTCCTCGTGGGCACTTTCCAGGTGATCCCAAACGCGAGCACGTTTCGCTTTTTCGCGTGACAGACGGGTTTCACCGTAACCGTCTTCCACTGCGTCCAGCGCTAATTCGACTTCGTCGTTCAGTTCAACTTCCAACTCTCCATCAGAGTTCATGAATTGTTGGATCGGAACAATGCCTTCGGTTTTCAGACCGGCGTTAACAACGATGGCATCATCGCGGATTTCCATAACCCGACCGGTAACAATAGCGCCCGGTTGCAGGCCTTTAGCCGCGATGGATTGTTCAAAGAGTTCAGCAAAGCTTTCAGTCATTCGTTACCCAGGAGCTGTATTAGCGCTCCCACCCAGTAATTAACCAGCCCAAAGAGCCGGCAAATGTTAGTAAAAAAAGTACCGTTTCCCACACCAACGGAGAAACGACGCCAACAGCCTGGAACTCATTGCAATCAACACCACTCAATAACATTGCGCCCCCTAATCGATGAAGATCAATGGTTGCGTACAACATTAATTGACAAGGCATTTTTAACGCATGAGGAGATTCAGGTGATCGATCGCTTGATCGGCCACCGGTTTCCAAGCCAATTAAAAAAGCAAAGAACACCACACCACCAAAACAGGTGATGGGCAGTTTATGCTTTAAAAAAATATGTTTGGGTACAAAAATTTAAAAAAATTTTCAGGATGCGCCAAAAGGCCGCTAGCGGCCTCAAAGCAAAATCCTTTATTTGTACCTATCGATTTGATCGGATCGGCGGCGTTGCGTAACTGCATTTTTGGTGTGGCGAAATAAAAAACCCGCACCACCAATGCCCTGCGCTTTAGCCTAAACGTTTTCTGTAAACAGTTGTTTTTCAACCAGTAACTGACAAACCTGAGCAAAAACCTGCTCGGGACTATTAGCCGTTGAGTCGATCAAAATCGCATCGTCTGCAGGCTTTAGAGGCGCTAAAGCACGGTTTTGATCGCGCTCATCACGAGCCTCAATCTCCCGCAGTAGACCACTAAAATTAACATTTTCCCCTTTAGCCATCAACTGATTATAGCGACGGCGCGCTCTTTCTTCGGCGCTGGCGGTGAGGAAAACCTTCAATTTGGCCTGGGGAAACACCACGGTGCCCATATCACGACCATCGGCAATTAAGCCCGGCAGTTGCCAGTAATCGCGCTGGCGCTGCAATAATGCGGCGCGCACAACACCCATCGCAGCCACCTTGGAAGCCATAGCACCGACATCTTCATGACGCAGCTTTTGCGCCACCGGCTCGCCATGCAGGCAAACATCGATACCATCGTCGCCCGGGCTAAAACTAGCATCTAAATTGAGGCTAATGCGCTCTAGGCCTGCTTCGTCGTCCAACGATAACTCCGCTTGCAGAGCGCTTAAGGCCACCAGCCGATACAGCGCACCGCTATCGAGTACTTGCCAGCCGGTATGGCGCGCCAATTTGGCGCTTAATAAACCTTTGCCAGAGCCGCTAGGGCCATCCACAGTAATTAATGGCACAGAGGCCGACGCGGTTTCCTGACCCGCTGTTGTTGTATTCATCATAAAGACTCCAATTGCCCACCCAGAGCACAGAAATGGCTCTGGAAGGCTGGATACGAAGTGGCGATAAACTCGCTACCTGCAATCTCGATGGGCGCTTGGGCACAGGTGGCCAACACAGCAAAGCTCATGGCACAACGGTGATCGTCAGCCGCTTCCACCGCGCCCCCACGAATCACGCGCTGACCCGCAACGCCTTGAATAATGGCACCATCGGGAGTTTCTTCCAAGGTAACGCCCAAGGCGCTTAAACCTTTACACATCACCGCCAAGCGGTCGCTTTCTTTAACCCGCAATTCTTCCGCGCCACTAATACGCGTGCGCCCCTCGGCCAGCGCTGCGGCCACCATTAAGATGGGGAATTCGTCGATCATACTGACCACCAGCTCGGGTGGCACATCGATACCACGCAGCTGGCGATGACGCACGGTGAGATCAGCAATGGGTTCAGCGCCCTGGCCTACGGTATTCACCTCGATATCGGCGCCCATTAATTGCAGCACATCGAGTAAGCCACGCCGGGTTTGATTCAAACCCACATTGCGAATGGTGATCTCGGAGCCCGGAACCACCGAAGCCGCCACCATGAAAAAGGCAGCCGAAGAAATATCAGCGGGCACCGTCAATTCACAGGCGCGCAGCGATTGCCCACCTTCAACGGCCACGGTTAAACCATCGCGCTTTATATGCACACCGAAATCTTGCAGCATGCGCTCGGTGTGATCACGACTCAAAGCCGGCTCGCTCACCTTAGTGGTGCCTGCCGCGTTTAAACCTGCCAGTAACACCGCCGATTTCACCTGAGCACTGGCAATGGGCGATTCGTAGTGAATCGCCGACAACGACTTGCCGTGCACCGTCACCGGTAAGCGCCCATCATTAGATTCCAACTCGGCACCCATTTGCTCCAGCGGACGAATCACCCGCCCCATAGGACGGGCGCATAAAGAGTGATCGCCACTCAAGCGGCTGGTGAATGGCAATGCCGCCAACAAACCCATCAATAAACGAACGCCCGTACCTGAATTACCCAGATCTAAAGGTTCGCCTTTAGCCGTAAACTCCGCGCTGGGCTGTAAGCCCTGCATGCCCACGCCTTGTATACGTAAATCGGTGCCGCCGTTCACATCCAGAGTTTCGATTTGCGCGCCTAAAGCACGACAAGCATTCAAGGTGGCGCGGGTGTCGGCAGCATCGAGCCAACGGTGAACATAGGTTTCACCCTCGGCAATAGCACCAAACATCACCGAGCGATGCGAAATCGATTTATCCCCAGGTGGTGTGATCTCACCTTTTAACGCGTGGTGAATGGGCAAGGAGCGTAGGCTCATGCGCCCGCCTGCTGGGCCGTACCCAGTTCATCGCGCAAACGCTCAACCGAGGCTAAAAGCCGATCCATTTGTTGTTCGGTTCCGATGGTGATGCGCAAATGGTTGGGTAAACCATAATTACCTACACGGCGGGTGATAATGCCGTCGCGCAGCAAGGCTTCATACCAAGGGCCAGAATCGCTACCCATATCCACCAACACAAAATTCCCGGCCGAGGGATACACACGAAAACCCAATTCAGGCAGTGCTTGGTTTAAACGCTGCAAACCACTGCGATTTAACTCGCGCGAGTTTTGGATAAAGTCATCATCACCTAAAGCCGCACTGGCCGCCGCCAAGGCCAAGCTATTCACATTGAAGGGCTGACGCACGCGGTTTACCAAATCGGCCACCTCGGGGCTGGATAACAAATAACCCACGCGTAAACCGGCTAAGCCATAAGCTTTGGAGAAAGTACGGCTCACGATGAGATTTGGGTATTTATTCACCCAAGCGCTGGCATCCACCACATGTTCGGGATCTTGATATTCAAAATACGCCTCGTCGATCACCACCAACACATGCTTGGGCGCATTGGCGACAAAGGCTTCCAGCTCAGCTGAGTCAAGCCAAGTGCCTGTAGGATTATTCGGATTCGCGATGAAAACCAAACGCGTGCTGTTGTCGATACGCTCGGAGATGGCTTTGAGATCGTGGCCCAAAGGCATTTCCCCATGATCGTCCGGCAACGCGGGGACTTCTTGGGCAATAGCACCTACGGCCTGAGTCGCAATGGGATACACCGCGAAGCAGTATTGCGAAAACACCGCGCCATGTTCGGGTGTTAAAAAAGCTTCAGCCAACAACACCAACACATCGTTGGAGCCATTGCCCAAAGTGATGCAAGCGGGATCCACACCGTGGCGCTGGGCCAAAATTGCTTTTAGATCGTGGCCACTACCATCGGGATATAGGGCCAGTTCTTGCAGTTCTTGTTGAATCGCTGCCAAGGCTTTTGGGCTGGTACCCAGCGGATTTTCATTGGAAGCCAGCTTCAACACATCGCTAATACCCAGCTCACGTTCCAGCTCGCTGATGGGCTTACCAGGAATATACGGGTGCAGGCCGCGAACTCCGGGCGCTGCCATCGACACAGGGTCAAAAGAGGAAGAATCTGACTGCATGGCTCTACTTCTTGGCAATGATTCCGCCACCACCATTCTTTACCGGGAAGAATGCGGTTTCGGTATCTATAAAGGAATGAAATCGGCCCTCGCTCCGGCACAGATCCGGAGTTAATCGACAAAGCACCACCAGCTTGGGTGCAGTGAGGACCGACGATCAATATACGGCGTCCCATGATAACGCAAAGCCACAATCTGCGGCAGCCACCGAGCGCAATCACAGCTCTAGCTTCGGCCATCGATTCGGTTGGTAAAAATTTGCACTGACATTAGTTTGTCATCGTCACGCCATCGCGCTGTCATTTGCTTGTTCTAGGCTGCAAGGAAGCATGCCCCTGTGCACCTTGCCCTTGGCCGCTTGCTGTTAGCCCACGGCGTTATTGGTTCCGTTATGGCTGGTTCCGTTTTGAAGATAACGCTCAGATTCTCATCGACCACCCACACAGGCGGCACCATGACGCACTCCAAACCCAGCGATCCCGACAACAAGGCCGTTAGCAAGGCCGTCTTCCCGGTGGCGGGTTTAGGTACCCGTTTTCTACCGGCCACCAAATCCACCCCCAAAGAAATGCTACCAGTAGTGGATAAACCACTGATTCAGTACGCCGCCGAAGAGGCAGTGCAAGCGCACGTGGAATCGCTGATTTTCATCACCAGTCGCATGAAACACACCATTAGCGATCACTTCGATGTGGCTTTTGAGCTGGAAACCCGCTTAGAGCGTGGCGGCAAAGAAGAACTCCTCAAGCGCTGTCGGCAAACGCTGCCCAAGGAAGTCAGCCGTCTTTACATTCCTCAAGGCGAAGCACTGGGTTTAGGCCACGCCGTTTTGTGCGCCGAGCCCGCTGTTGGCGATGAGTTTTTCACCGTATTGCTGGCCGACGATTTAATCTTGGATCGCGCAGGTCAAGGTTGCTTGCACCAACTCATTGAAGCCCACCGGCTCACCGGGGCCAGCATTATTGCCGTGGAACCCATTAGCGATGAAGACTGCGAACGCTACGGTGTGGTTTCAGTGAGCGAGTCGGCCGATCAAGAGCTGCCAATGAATTTAATGCGACTCAACGGCATTGTAGAAAAACCCGCCACCACCGACGCACCTTCGCGCTTGGGTGTGGTGGGGCGTTATTTATTATCGCCCAAGATTTTCCATTACTTAGCGCGACAACCAGCCGATCATCGTGGTGAAATTCAATTGACCGATGCCATCGCTCAATTACTTAAACATGAACCGGTGTATGCCTTAGCGTTTCGTGGACAACGCTACGATTGCGGGAGCAAAGCTGGATTTGTACAGGCCACCTTAGATGTGGCCATGGAAGACGAATCATTACGCCACGAACTCAGCCAACGTTTACACCAGCACTTACAAAGCAACAGCAGCAACGCCGCTTAGCTATGCGCAGGCTAAGCATTCCAGAAGTTGAATAACTCAGAAAAAGTAAGTTTCTATAAAGTAAGCTTTTATAGAGACATCAATATTTTATAGCAGGCTTATGAGCGGCCCGCATGGCCAATAGAAAGAGCCCGCAGCAAGGCGGGCTCTAAAAAAAGATGGACCTGTGACCCTGAATACAGACCATCTTTAGTGAATCGACCTCCTTGTAAACAGGTATTTAAGAACCTGTTCTCACATCCATGAATTAAGACCGCAAAATCAAAGATTAATTCACTCAACAATCCAGGCAAGCAACTCGAGTGAATCTATGGTGTCGCTTACAGCATAACATTAGCCGCCATCGTTTCCACCGGTAAGCACTGCTGCCCGTCGACGAGCAGGCCCCACATTGACATGGTTATTCTCAGGCTGTGGATCATCCAACTCACTGCTTGCATAAGCATCGATATTGAGCGCGCTGGCGGCACTCACCTGAAATAAAAACGATAAACTTTCATTGGCTTGCATCGCACCCACAAAGCAGCGCGCGCTGTAATGATTGGGTGTTACGCGGTTTGCAGAACAACCATCGGGAGTCGTTACAGAAACCGTTCCACGACTACTTAAGCTTAGCATCAACTCAGCTTGCCCCACGTCGTCGCCCACTTGATGCAGCAAATCCGCGGTAATTAAATCGCCTTGTCTGACCAACTGCACAGCCATATCCGCCTCTGTGCGACAAGCGGAACCCGAAATCAATAATAATCCTTGATTGAAATCAGCCACTACAGCATCAACACAACCATCATTATTGATATCACCTAAAGCCAAAGCATTAGCTTCGTATTGCGCAGGCTGCGGTAAGGCGAGTAACTGCTCTGCACCAAAACCATTAGCTGTTTGCAAATGAAAACCAAGAAAGCTCCCGTTACTACCATCGTGCAACAATGCCAGGTCGGTCAGGCCGTCTCCATTAAGATCGCCAGCTTCGGCTACTAGCGCTTGGCGAGCGCTTGGCACCATAAGCGGTGCTAAAAACTGGCCCGAGCTATGTTGTTCATACAACCAAAAATGATTGTTTTGACTACTAAAACGAGTCAGCACCACGTCTGTGCGCTCATCGTTGTTAAAGTCTCCCAAAGCTAAACTGCTGGTAGTTTCAAAGCCGCCTAAATCAAAATTGAGCGGTAGTTGAAAACCACCCAAACCATCTTGCGGGTAGATCGCTAGGTTACTACCAAAGCTCGATCCTCCGTTAAGTACTGCCAAATCATCCAAACCGTCTCGATTAACGTCAGCCACTTTAAGAGTATTTCGAGTCCCCATTGCATTCGGCGTTGCCAACTCGAATTGCGTATCGACACCGAGCGCTCCGTCACCGGTGTAGAAGGTGACCAAGCGATTAGTATGCAATCCCACCAAATCCATAATTTGATCATCATTGATATCCAAACTCTCCAAAACGCCATTACCACGGCTGGAGCTTACTGATTGGGAAAACAATGCACCGTCTTGAACATCAAAAAGCGTTAAGCCACCAAAGTATCCTGTGGCAATTTCCATCGCATCATCATCGTCTAAGTTACTTAAGGTTAACCCTCTCGCACTGCCATCACGCTGGGTATATTCATGCACTAATGGTTCAGCCAAGCTGCCATCTTCTTGCTGTAAATAAACCAATACATGGTTACGTAACGGTAAGTCAGAAAACGAGTTATTAATCGCCACCACATCCAGCAAACCGTCGCCGTTCACATCACCAATATCCACCGCCTCAGGTAAGCCCTGGGTGTTGATTGTTTGCTCTAGCTGCCAAGCAAATTGACTTTGCGCTTGCACAACGCTCGACATCAAACCTGTCATTAAAGCCAAACTCAAAACATTAATACGATCAAAAAGACGAGTACTCATAAATCACAAACACCTACAAATTAAGCTGTATTTCATCGTTGCAATGAAGCGTTTAAGATCATCAAATCAACATCACTAAAGCAACAATGCTGCTGTTAAATTTTTTATTCAAACGATCAATAAAGATCACTAACAATAAAAACAAATCAATGGATACTAAATTCCTTTTACCTCATTGCTTTGCCCATCAGTAAGTTCCGAGCACATCCATTTCTTCGGAACCGTTATAGTTTGCCAAAGTGGGTTTTCAAAACCTGAGAATACGCCCCCCAAAATGTCAGTAATTTGTGAATTCAAAACGAGTCACTCCGCCCATAAAAAAACACCAGCGCGGTGCTGGTGTTTTAAATAGCCTGATTTTTTTTAATCACAAAGCACAACCGATGCACCCACAACGGGTTAATCGATATCTAAGTCGGTAATTAACGCTTCACTAAAGCACCTAAAATGCCGCGCAGTAATTGCCTGCCCAACTGAGTGCCGATAGTTCGTGCCATGCTTTTCACCATCGTTTCAAGCACCGATTGTTTTTTACGTCCAGAGCTTTTCTTTATCGCTTTTTCTTGTGTTTTTTGTTCTTTTAAACTTGCTTCATTTTGCGCTTGCTGTGCGGCACGTTGCTGCAATACTTCATAGGCCGATTCACGGTCCAATACTTCATCGTAACGCCCCGCGAGTGGGCTGTCTTTTTGCAACTGCGTGCATTCCTCGATAGTGGCAGGACCAATGCGTGACTCCGGCGGCCGCACTAAGGTGCGTTGCACCATACTGGGCACCCCTTTGGCTTCCAACACCGAAACTAAGGCTTCGCCTACAGCCAGTTCGGTAATTACTTGCTCAGTGCCCAGTGCGGGATTGGGCCTAAAGGTTTGGGCCGCCGCGCGCACCGCTTTTTGATCACGCGGGGTAAAGGCACGTAAAGCATGTTGCACTCGGTTTCCCAACTGCCCCAGCACTGTGTCGGGCACATCGGCAGGATTTTGAGTAACAAAATAAATGCCCACACCTTTAGAGCGAATCAAGCGCACCACCTGCTCCACCTGACTCAATAAAGCCTTTGAAGCGTTATTAAAAAGGAGATGGGCTTCATCGAAGAAAAACACCAAGCGCGGCTTGTCGGCATCGCCCACCTCGGGAAGTTCTTCAAACAACTCCGCCAACAACCACAACAATAAAGTGGCGTACAAGCGGGGTCGTTGCATTAATTCATTGGCCGCTAATAAATGAACCAAACCATGCCCATTAGCATCGGTTTGCATCAAGTCATTGAGCTGTAACGCCGGTTCACCAAAAAATTGATCGGCCCCTTGTTGCTCTAAAACTAATAGACGACGTTGAATGGCGGCCACCGAGTTTGGGCTCACATTTCCATATTGGCGCGAGAGCACTTTGGCTTCTGAGCTAACATGCTGCAACATGGCGCGTAGATCTTTTAAATCGAGTAACAACAAGCCTTGTTCATCGGCCAAGCGAAAGGCGATATTCAACACGCCCTCTTGGGTATCGTTTAGCTCCAACAAATGGCTCAGTAATAAAGGGCCCATGTCAGAAATGGTCGTTCTTAATGGATGGCCCAGGCGGGCAAACACATCCCAGCGCACCGTGGGGCAAGCTTGGGGTTCATAGCCCGACATTCCGGTTTTAGCGGCGCGCTGAACTAACTTTTCTTTCGCCTCAGCAGCCTGGCTAATGCCCGATAAATCGCCCTTCACATCGGCCGCAAACACCGGCACACCAATCCGTGAAAAACCTTCTGCTAGCACTTGCAAGGTCACGGTTTTACCCGTACCAGTGGCACCGGCAATTAAACCATGGCGATTGGCAAATCGAGCCACTAGCGATTGACGCTGCTCACCACTTTGACCGATCAATACCGAGTGCATACAAACCTACCTTTTACTGTTTAAGCTCAACGAATATCAAACTGGTGTGGCGAGTATAGCGCTTCAGGCAATTGTTCTAAGATTCACCACCTAAACGTTACTTTTGTTCACGCCTTGTAACCTTAATTGCGTTCTAGCCCGCGTACAGTATTGATGATCCCCCATGCTTTGGGCGATCGACGTTTGAACCATCAACAAGCAACCACGACCATGAACAACCATGGGCATTGATACCAATGAGGTGCGCTATGAAAACCATTCAATATTCCATCGTATTACTGGCAGCAAGCCTCATGCTCAGCGCTTGCGAAAAAGCAGAAGAGGCCAAAGAACAAGCACAGGACTTACAAGCTGCGGCTGAATCCGCCATTGAAGAGGGCATGGAAAAAGGTGGCGAAATTCTCACTGATTCGGCAGAAAGCGCCGGCCAAATGATGGACGACGCCAAAGCCGCTGCACAGGAAATGGGTCAAGATATCGGCGAACAAATGGACACCGCCGGCAAGCACGCTCAAGCCATGGGCGAGCAAGCCGCCGAAGCGCTGAATAACGCCGCCAGCGACGCCCAAGAGCGCGCTGCTGAAGCATTGGAAGCGGCCAAAGAAAAAGCCGCAGAGCTGGAGCAAGAGCTAGACGATAACTTATAGGTCTGCATCGACTGATCTCTCCATAGCCTGGCTGCGCTGTGAGATCTCAGGCTAATCTGCCGCCAACGACTACTCTATAAGGCGGCGGCGGGGTATAGTAGCGATGCACAGCAGAGCCTGTTCTGCTGCCAGTTCATTCTTAAGGCGCCCGGGTCGATGTCTGATCGATGCGGGCGCCCTAGTTTTTCTCGTCCATCCCGGCCGCAAACCTTGCGTTAAGGCAAGTTTGTGACCGCACAGCCACTGTATTTTGGAGCCATGCAAGATACCTATAATCCGCGCGCCATTGAGGAAGCGATCCAGCAACGCTGGGAAGAGGAACAGACCTACCAGGTCACCGAAGATCCAGACAAGGAAAAATACTATTGCTTGTCGATGCTGCCTTATCCCAGCGGCGCTCTACATATGGGTCATGTGCGGAACTACACCATTGGCGATGTGATCAGCCGTTTTCAGCGCTTACAGGGCAAAAATGTCATGCAACCCATGGGTTGGGATGCCTTTGGCCTGCCCGCCGAAAACGCGGCCATTAAACACAAAGTGCCACCGGCTGAATGGACCTATAAAAATATCGAACAAATGCAAAGCCAGCTCAAGCGCTTAGGCTTTGCCTACGACTGGTCACGCGAAGTGGCTACCTGTCGCCCCGATTACTATCGCTGGGAACAGCTGATGTTCACCGAGCTGTTCAAACGCGGTTTGGTGTATCGCAAAAATGCTGTGGTGAACTGGGACCCAGTCGACCAAACCGTGTTGGCCAACGAGCAAGTGGTCGACGGCCGTGGCTGGCGCTCGGGCGCTTTGGTGGAACGCCGCGAGATTCCCCAGTGGTTCATCAAAATCACCGCCTACGCTGAAGAACTGCTCACCAAGCTCGACGAACTCGACGATTGGCCCGATGCGGTAAAAACCATGCAACGTAACTGGATCGGCCGCTCTGAAGGTCTGGAAATCCAGTTTAATGTCGACGGTCACGAAGCGATGACTGTCTTTACTACTCGCCCCGACACCTTAATGGGTGTGACCTACGTGGCGGTGGCTGCCGAACACCCACTGGCCCAAGCAGCAGCCGAAAATAATCCCGAACTGGCCGCCTTCATCGAAGAATGCACCCAAAACGGTGTCACCGAAGCCGCCATGGAAACCATGGAAAAACGCGGCATGGCTTTGGGCATTAACGCCACGCACCCCATCAGCGGTGAGCCGGTTCCGGTGTGGGTCGCCAATTTCGTTTTGATGAACTACGGCACCGGCGCAGTAATGGCCGTTCCTGGCCACGATCAACGCGACTGGGAATTTGCCACCAAATATCAACTGCCCATTCGCCAGGTGGTGAAACCCGCCGACGGCAGCGATTTGGGCATCGATGAAGAGGCCTTTACCGAACGCGGCATATTAATAAACTCGGGCGAGTTCGATGGCATGGATTTCAGCCAAGCTTTCGAAGCCCTGGTCAGCCGTTTCGAAGCACAGCAGCAAGGTCAGCGTCGGGTGAATTATCGCCTGCGTGATTGGGGTGTCAGTCGCCAGCGTTACTGGGGCTGCCCAATTCCCATGATCAACTGCCCCAAATGTGGGCCGGTGCCCGTACCCGCCGATCAACTGCCGGTGGTACTGCCCGAAGATGTTTCATTCATGGGTGTGCAATCGCCCATTAAAGCCGATCCTGAGTGGCGCAAAACCACTTGCCCGCAATGTCAGGGGCCGGCCGAACGCGAAACCGATACCTTCGACACCTTTGTGGAATCAAGCTGGTATTCCGCCCGCTACACCAGCCCCGGTGCCGATGGCATGGTGGACGAGCGCGCCAACTATTGGCTGCCGGTGGATCAATACGTGGGCGGCATCGAGCATGCAGTCATGCACCTGCTGTATTTCCGCTTCTGGCACAAACTGATGCGCGATTTGGGCATGGTCGATAGTGACGAACCCGCCACTCGCCTGCTGTGCCAAGGCATGGTGGTGGCCGACACCTACTACCGTATGGACGACGACGGCGGTCGCACTTGGTACAACCCGGCCGAAGTGGATCTCCAACTCGACAGCCACGGCAAGATCACCGGTGCCACACTGATCAGCGATGGCCAGCCCGTGGCGTTGGGCGGCGTGGAAAAAATGTCCAAGTCGAAAAACAACGGCGTAGACCCGCGGAGCTTGGTGGATAAATACGGTGCCGATACCGTACGTTTATTCTCCATGTTTGCCGCCCCGCCCGATCAAAGCCTGGAATGGTCCGATGCCGGCGTTGAAGGCTCATGGCGTTTCTTGCGCCGCTTATGGGCCGGTGTGCATAAACACAGTGTTGCCGCAACCAACCAAACCGTGGCAGCGGTGGACACCAGCGCTTTAAACGACGCCCAAAAAACCCTACGTCGTCAATTGCACGAAACGATCAACAAGGTGAGCGACGATATGGCCCGTCGTTATACCTTTAATACCGCAATTGCTGCGGTGATGGAGTTTATCAATCACCTCAGCCGTTTCGACGACAACAGCCCGCAAGGCTTAGCCGTTCAGCGCGAATCCTGGAGCGCCATCGTGCGTCTGTTAGCCCCCGTGGTTCCGCATATCTGCGAAACACTCTGGCAACAGCTGGGCTACACTGAATCGATGGAAGCCAGCGGTTGGCCACAAGTGGATGAAAGTGCGCTGAAACGCGACGACGCTCTCATCGTGGTGCAGGTGAACGGCAAAGTCCGCTGCCGCATCAGCGTGCCTGCCGGCAGCGATGAAAGCGCCGTGCAAACTCTGGCTTTGGCCCAAGAAAACGTCTCTCGCCATGTGGAAGGAAAAACCGTCCGCAAGGTGATCTTGGTTCCCGATAAACTGCTGAATATCGTTGTTGGCTAAATAATGCACAAAATGATTCAACGACTCCCAACCGTGGCGCTTAGCGCCATGGTTTTGGGTTTAACGCTGCTACTGCAAAGTTGCGGCTTTCAATTACGGGGCAGCGCCGATTTACCCGAGCTTATGTCTCGCACATATCTCGATATGCCCGATCGCTACGGCGAGTTTGGCCGTGCTTTAGAACGAACCTTAAGCGGTAATGGCGTGGCAATCCAAGAAAGCCCAGGCAATGCCAGTGCCATTTTGAAAGTGACCACAGCGCGCTTCCAGCGCACAGCTGCGTCCTTTGCCGGCACCGCGCGTATTCGTGAGTATCGTTTGTCGTTTATTGTGGATTTCCACCTGCAATCTAGCGACGGCAAAAAAATCTCTAATTCGCGCCATGTGGAAATTTTCCGCGACTACAGCTTCGACGAACAAGAAATTCTTGCCGCCACCCGCGAGGAAGAGTTCCTTCGTCGCGACATGGAAGCGGCTATGGTGAGCGAAGTGCTGCGCCGCCTGGAAGAACTGCCTATACGCTCGGCAGCTCAGTCTTAATGCGCATCGACTCACAACAATTATCGCGCCAGCTACAAGGGGATCCGGCACCAGTGTATCTGGTGGCGGGCCCCGAAATGCTCCTGCGTGAAGAGGCCGTGCAAGCCATCCGCGAGCGCTTAAAACAACAAGGCGTTACCGAACGCGAGATTTTAGAAGCCGATAAAGGTTTCGATTGGAACCAATTAGCCAGCGCCGGTGCCAGCATGTCGTTATTTGGCGATTCGCGCCTCATTGAACTCAGGCTGAGCTCAGGCAAAATCGGCCGCGAAGGCGGTGCCGCTATTCAAGAATGGCTGAAATCCGGCAATAGCGATTACCTGCTGATCACCAGCGAACAATGGGATTTAAGCAGCGAAAAAACCAGCTGGGCTAAATCAGTGGAACAGGCAGGTGTGTACGTTCCGGTTTGGGCGGTTAAACCCGAACGCCTGAATGGTTGGATTCAACAACGCCTACGCAGCCGGGGTTTAAAGGCCAATGGCGATGCCGTGGCACTGTTGAGCAGTCGGGTAGAAGGCAATTTACTAGCTGCCGCGCAAGAGGTGGATAAGCTGGCCTTAATATTGCCTCAAGGTGAGGTGACCTTAGCCGCCATCGAAAACGCAGTGGCCGACAGCGCTCAGTTCGATGTGTTTCGCATGACGGAAACCGTGCTCAAAGGAGCCACTGCCGAAGCTTTGCGCATGGCCCATGGTTTACTGCGTGCAGGCGAAGCACCGCCCTTATTGGTGGGCTTACTGATTCGCGAATTCCAACTGCTGCGTCAGTGGATGTATCTTGCACCACGCCAGGGCATCGATGCAGCTTTTAAAGAGTTAGGTATTTGGCGCAACCGCCAAGGCCCTATTCAGCAAGCTGCACGCCGCCTAGGTGCCGATCACGCCAATCAAGCCCTGGCCGCACTGGCCCAGCTCGATTGCATGGCCAAAGGTCAGCGCCGAGGCGACTTCCTCACCGCACTAGAACGCTTTATTATCGCGGTGACTTTGCAACCCGCCCAAAACCCGCTACAGGCCATTCGCCTGTAATCTCGATGACCAACCACGCTCACCAACAAAACCAGCGCCCACTAAAACCAGCCCAAGGGCGGGCCGTGGTGATCTTCGGCGGCACTTTTGATCCTGTTCATTATGGCCATTTGCGCGCCGCATCCGAGGTTAAAGAGGCTTTAAGCGAGGCAGAACTACGCTTGCTACCCTCAGGCACGCCACCACATCGCGACCACACCTTTGCCAACGCCCAACATCGCCTGGCCATGCTGGAGCTGGTGTTAAAAAATCACCCCGATTTCACCATCGATCAGCGAGAGATTTTACGCAACGGCCCCAGTTATATGGTGGATACGCTCAAATCGATTCGCCAAGAAAGCCCCGATATTTCGCTCAGCTTAGTACTGGGCCAAGATGCAGCCAATGATTTAGATCGTTGGCATCGTTGGCAAGAATTGTTTGAATTGTGCCATCTCATCGTGATGACACGCCCAGAAAGCGCCAGCGCGTACAGTGCCCAACTAACGCCGCAGATGCAGCAACGCAGCACGCAAACGCAGCAACGCCTGCTCGCTTATCAGCATGGGCTGGTCTTGCACTTACCCATAACTCAGTTAGCTATTTCATCAACCGATATTCGTCAACAAATACAGCAAGGCTATAATCCACGCTTTTTACTACCCGTTTCTGTGATCGAATACATTAAAAACCATCAGTTATACCGTTAAAGCTTCAAGATATATTCGCGTAAATTCAAACATTTAGCAAAACCTAATACAAAATGAGCAATCTCGCAATTGCAACTTTAGGCTGATATACCATTCTTACATATGCGGAAATTGGAACAGTGGCACAACACACGCCGATTTATCATCAAATAAATAAATTCAATTTCGCCAAAAAAACACATTACTTACAAAAGCTTGCGTCATGTTAGCAGCGCACTTTAGAGCACTAAAAAAAACGAAGTCTCAGAGCAAAATGCTCGTCTCAAAAAGATAAAAGTAACTTTTACCATTGCCAAGGCTGTCCATTTACAGGCAAGTTTTTATTGCTGTAACAAGCACTTAACCGGTGATCATAAAAATCACTCCAGTGCGAATCTAACGCAGACCCTATTTCACAAACCTTTGATTTCATGCTAGCTTTTTCGTCGCTGCCCTACGGAATCGGGGCCTAGAATGTGAATGGTTTAACGATAATATTTAAACGCAGGGAATGCTATGGATCGCTCGAACTTACTCGAGAAGTTAACCCCCTACGTGGAACAACCTCAGCAACTCTCAGACACGCTCATTAACGCAGCGATACGCTTGCTACGCGGATTTATGCGCCTGTTTATCGGCCGCATTACCTTCGATGTACTCGTCGAGATCATGCGCCGTATCGCAGTTGAAGAAGGCTGCCGACGTGTTGCCGCTGAAAACAACGGCAAAGTGATTTTGTCACGTGTCGCAATGCTCACGGGCGTGCGCATGCAACAAGTAAAAGAGCTCATGAACGAGCCTTTCTCCTGCGATGAAAGCGACCTTACTTTAGAGTCACGAATTCTCAATCGTTGGGCCAATGATCCTAGCTACCGTGATCCTAGTACCAACGAGCCCATCGATCTTCTCGTCTTAGGTAGCGGGCGTACATTTCAGCGCTTGGTGACATCGGTAGCAGGACGCGGCGTCACCACGCAAACCGCACTTGATCGGCTATTAGAAAATGGTCATGTTGAAATCATCAACAACCATTGGGTACGTTTATTGAATCCGTATTGGACCATCATTAAAGGTACGGACTGTGAAATGCTAGATGTGGGATCATTTAGCATCGAAAACCAAATTAACACCATAATCCATAATATAGAAGCAACATCATCTGATCAGCGCTGGGTACAGCGTTTTAGTTGGTCAGTGGCTCTGCCTCAGGAAAAAATCCAAGATCTTCGCACAGACCTAGCAGATGCTTTAAAAAACTATCACGAGGATTGCAAGCGTATTATTCGTAACCACGAAGATACTTCACAGCCCGAATTCAACACCGTGTTAGTGGGTGCCGGCCTGTATTACTGGCAGCGGCAACCAAATGAAAGCCTAAATGGCTTATACATTGATATTGAGCATCATCCCAAGATAAAGCTTGATCTATTCAACCAGAAAAGGGACTAGTCTTATGAAGGCAAGTAAACGGATTTTTACGTCAACCTCCCTCGGCATGCTATTAGGTTTGACTGTTATCAGCGCTACCAGCCAGGCTGCTGATATCAACGCGAAAGTATTACCCTTAGCTAGCGGCAACACAGCTATCATGATGGAATTTGATGGCCAGCTATTAAGCGGTAACGGTAATAATACCAATGGCTACATACGCATACCGGTCAGCAGTACGGCCATTGGTCAACAAACGCGCCACAACAACGGTAAACAAAACACCACACGTGAAGGCAGCGCAGGCACTGGTGAGCCCATTTATAACCCACAGTGGGGCTATGTAGAGCTGTTAATGAACTGTGCGCAGTATGATTTAGTGCTTCACCAAATCGATACAAACAATAACGAAACTGAAGTCTTAGTGGGCAGTGTCAATAACCCGCTGAATCCTTGTAGCTAAACCAAAGCAATAAAATCAGCAGCCAAAGAAAAACATAGCACTTAAACCACCTTTAAATTTGGCAATAAACTCTCTCCATACCATGTGCAAGCACAGATAACTTAAAAGCCATAGCTACGGTTATCAACTTGCCATGAGCTTTGCTCTCCAGCCCCGTTATCGGGGCTTTTTTTCATCGACAAGAAAGCCTTTCTTAATTCATAAGCTCGTATGGGCTTGCCCACAATGTAGGCAAATACAACAGCAATGCCCAGGAGGCACCATAGCGCCACATAGCCGTTTTAAAAGCTAAAGGCTAGCTTGCCAATAAAGCGTGTAGTAGCTTTGTGCATATAGTGATTCGGGAGTTTAATTGATGTGAAAAGCTGTCAGCGGAAAACCAACGGCAAAGATCAAGCAAGCGTGAATAGCTAAAAGAAGAAATTAAGTAGAAGGTGAGAAGTGCTTTTTAGAAAATGGGGCGGAATCGCTCCGCCCACCAATTTTGAGCTTCTATTTATGCAATAGAAGTGTGGTTATATCTTTGCTCACTGGACGCCCCCTTAGAATCCAGGAGTCAATCTGTTGTTATCAGGCGACTCCATCACTGATACCAACAAAAAGATAAACCGCTTTCATCAACTCCCGCCTTCCCTCAGCGAAAGTACTTGTATAAAGTCTAAATTATCGCTCTTACTTGGTAAGACTTGGCTTATCGCTCTTCGCTTACCGTTTTCACTTCCCGTTGCGCCATCGTCTGGCAGTATTAGGTTCATTACACTAGCCGGTGCATGTTCCTAACGAGCCGTTCGATGCTGAGCTGTAACAGTCATGCCCCCTTACCTGCATAACTATCCCCCTTAAGCTCCTAGTAGCACAATCGACCCAGGAAGTTGGTATTAAGACTAACAGCGCATTGCAAAAGGTGACAGCCTTATCCCCAATGCTTCTAAGGGAAAACGTTCTGTCTACTATATATAATAGACAAAGTCTTCTATCTGTTTGAAAAACAACTACAAAAGACATTAGCGATATTGAAGTTTACGAATAGACTGCCGTTTTTTTTGCCATTAGCACAAAACGATCGGTTCACATTTCAAAATACTAAAGGTCTCATATTAAATAGGCTTGTCCTTTAATCCATCAATGGACATTAAGCAAGCTAATAAAGCGATTCTCGTTCTTAAAAACCAATCTTAAAAACCTAAAGAGATAACACCACATGAGAACAAAAAAATGGCCTATGCATCACAATACATAGGCCATTTCTTAAACAAGATTTAAAACCAATAAGCAACAGCGAAATAAAGCGCTAACCAAACATCAGCACGCGCTATCTATTGCAATTGAAAAGCTGCCGAGCGGCCCAGCATTACAGCAGCAATAAGCTCTGCTTTAACACCATGGGCGGCCATCGCTTCTTGCCAAGCTTTGGCTTCATGTTCGCGCCATTCGGGATAACCCGCGTAATCGTCAAACACGATAATAGCGCCCGGCTTTAGCTTAGGTAAAAGATGCTGCAACACAGTTTGCGTTGAGGAATACAAATCGCAATCCACATGAAGCAAAGCCACATCGTTATCTAATTGCTGCACGAAGTCGGGCAAGGTGTCTTCGAACCAACCCTGATGCAGAGTGACATTGGGAGGCAATGAAGGTATTTGACCTTGGGTAGAATATGCACCGGCAGGTTCTTGTCGGCTCCAAGCCTCGGGCAAACCGGCAAAGCTGTCGAAACCATGGCAATCACGGCGTGTCCAGTTCGCCAGCAAGCGCAGGCTACGGCCATAAAAAACACCACACTCCACCACAGCGCCCTGCGCGGGCAAGCACTGGCTTACATGCTTTATTAAGGCAGTGTTATCACCAAACCAACGCACCGAACCCGCTGCTTGCTTGAGTTCTAACTGGCGCAGTGCCTGATAGCTTTCCCATTGACTGAGCTCGCGTTCATTACCCGGAACCGCTTGCAGATTTTCTGCATCGATATCGTCGTGACGCTCCATCAATGCACGCCGCAGCAAGGCAAATTTCATCGAAGGCGTGCCCACATGGCGCTGGCTGATCCACTGCCATGCGGCTTCGTCGCCCTGTTGCGATAGCAAAAAGGTGGTGTACTGATGCAGCACTTCAGGTTCGTTGGGATAAATATCCACCAAACCCGTTAACGCCAACTCGGCTTGTTCCAATGAATCTAAGCTGAGTAATGCTCGGGCATAGGTTAGTGTGAGGTCGGCCCATTGCGGGCGCGCCTGCCACAGGCCATGGAAATTAATCAGCGCTTCTTCATAGCGCCCTAAGCCCCAACGACAACGCCCCAAACCCAAGATCACCGGTGGCAAACCAAAAGCCATGCGTTCAAATAATGGCATGGCATCGGCGTAAGCGCGTAAACGTAATAAAGCTTGAGCGGTGCGCAGCAGCAAGCTATCTTTCGGCTCGATATCGCTAACATCGTGCCCGTTGCTACGCAATGCCACATCATCGTGAATATAACTGGCCGCAGCTTTTAATGAACGAATAGCCTCGGTTCGCCGCCCTTGCACACTTTGCACAGCCCCAAGATAAAACCAGGTTTCTGGATCGGTTGGGTGGTGCAAAATCTCGGTTTGACACAGCTGTTCGGCACGTTCCCAGCTATTGCGCTTCAGTAATAAGGCAATTTCTTGTTTTCTATTCATGCGCTCGCATCGTTGGCGTGTTGCTGTAATGCCGCAATGGCAGGTAACACTTTGCCTTCTACAAATTCAAGAAAAGCACCGCCACCGGTAGAAATATAAGAGACTTGATCGCCCAGCTGCCATTGCCCAATGGCCGCCAGAGTATCGCCCCCACCCGCAATAGAGAACGCTTCTGAACGGGCGATAGCATCGGCCAAGCCTTTGGTACCCGCAGCAAAAGCATCAAATTCAAACACACCCACAGGGCCATTCCATAAGATAGTGCCCGCCTGAGCCACTACGTCTTGATAACGTGCGGTGGTTCTGGGGCCCACATCTAAAATCATATCGTCTTCACCCACATCGTCGGCATCGACAATACGCGCCTCGGCTTCAGCCGAGAACTCACTGGCCACGACCACATCTTCGGGTAACGGAATTCGGCCACTCGCAAGCAGGCGTTTAGCGTCGTCCAGCTGATCGGGTTCGTATAAGGACTTACCCACAGGCTTACCCGCTGCCGCCAATAGGGTATTGGCGATACCACCGCCCACAATCAGTTGATCCACCTCGTCCATCAAGGCATTCAAGACACCTAGTTTGGTGGAAACTTTAGAACCGCCGATAATAGCCAACAAGGGTTTTTTCGGCGCTTTTAAGGCTTGATCCAAAGCCTCTAACTCGGTAGCCAATAACGGACCAGCGCAAGCAATAGGCGCATGATGCACCACACCCTCGGTGCTGGCTTGAGCACGATGGGCTGTACCAAAGGCATCCATGACAAACACATCGCACAGTGCCGCCATGCGCTTGGCCAGTTGCTCGTCGTTGGCTTTTTCACCCACGTTAAAGCGTACGTTCTCGCACAGCACCACATCGCCTGGGTTCACTTCAACGCCATCTAGCCAGTCGCTGGCTAAACGAACCTCTTGGCCTAACAGCTCGCTTAAACGTTGAGCCACCGGCTGTAATGAAAACTCGGCGGCAGCCTCACCTTCTTTAGGACGGCCCAAGTGCGACATCACCATCACCGCAGCACCTTTTTCCAGCGCCATGCGTAGGGTGGGCAATGCGGCTTGAATGCGGGTGTCGGAAGAAATGGCTCCGTCTTTTATCGGCACATTGAGATCTTCGCGAATGAGCACGCGGCGGCCGGAAAGATCGAGATCTTGCATTAAGCGCATGGGAGTCTGCTCCTGAAAACAGTGAGGCGGGCGGCGATTGCCTGTCATCAAATTTAGAAAAAAGCTCTTAGGCGAAACCAACGCAAACCGGGCTGGGAAACATCCCAACCCGGTTGATCTAAGGGCAATACGATACTTAAAAAGTATCGTTAGCGCTCGTTTAAGCGGCGTTCATCAATGCCAGTGTGGTGTCTAGCATACGGTTAGAAAAGCCCCACTCGTTGTCGTACCAAGAGCACACTTTCACCAAACGACCGTTCACACGAGTCATGCTGGCATCGTAGGTGCTAGAAGCCGGGCTGTGGTTGAAATCGATGGAGACCAAAGGCTCATCGTTGTAATCCAACACGCCTTTCAGGTGGCCTTCGCTGGCGCTACGCAAAAGCTCGTTGATTTCTTCCACTGAGGTATCGCGCTTGGCAGTGAAGGTTAAATCCACCAGCGACACATTAATGGTGGGCACACGTACCGCAAAGCCATCCAGCTTACCCGCCAGATCCGGCAGTACTAAGCCCACTGCCGCAGCCGCACCGGTTTTGGTGGGAATTTGCGACATGGTAGCTGAACGTGCGCGGCGTAAATCGGAATGATAAACGTCGGTCAGTACTTGGTCGTTGGTGTAGGCATGAACGGTGGTCATCAGACCTTGTTCAATACCGATGGCATCGTGCAGCGGTTGAACCAACGGCGCTAAGCAGTTGGTGGTGCACGAAGCATTGGAGATGACCTGGTGCTCGGCTTTCAGCGAGTTGTGGTTCACACCGTAAACGATGGTGGCATCCACATCTTTACCCGCAGGCGCTGAAATAATCACTTTACGGGCACCGGCGTTTAAGTGGGCACTGGCTTTTTCTTTGCTGGCGAAAAAGCCGGTGCATTCCATAACTACATCGACCCCTAAATCACCCCAGGGCAGTTTAGCGGGATCACGCTCGGCGCAAACGCGAATGCGATCGCCATTCACCACCATGTGGCCTTCTTCAACAGTAACTGTGCCGGGGAAGCGACCATGCGCGGTATCAAAACGGGTCAAGTGAGCGTTGGTGTTCGCGTCACCCAAATCGTTAATTGCCACCACTTGGATTTCGTTATTGCGGCCTGATTCGTAGATCGCACGCAGAATATTGCGGCCGATGCGGCCATAACCATTAATCGCGACTTTTACAGTCATGCTGAACGCTCCTGTTGATCAATCACACCCCGCACCATCTGATTGAGATTATCCGGAGTAAAACCATATTCTTTCATTAGCACTGAAGCCGGCGCTGAAGCGCCAAAGCTATCGATACCTAATACCGCACCGCCGTCGCCAACCCAGGCACGCCAGTACTGGCTGATACCCGCTTCCACGGCCACTCGAGCGCGTACGGCAGGTGGTAATACTTGCTGGCGATACGCTGGGTCTTGCTGAGCAAAGATTTCAGCGTTAGGCATCGATACCACACGTACATCGATGTTGTCGGCTGCCAGCTGCTCGGCAGTTTCCATAGCCAAGCCCACCTCAGAACCCGTGGCAATGATAATGGCCTGAGCCTCATCACCTTGCTCGCGACGCAAGACATAGGCACCGCGACGCACATCGGCCAGTTGCTGCGCATCACGCGCTTGGGGCGGTAAGCCTTGGCGGGTTAATGCCAGCACGCTGGGCGCTTTTTTCTGTTCTAAAGCATCTTGCCAAGCCACCGCAGTTTCCACCGCATCGCAAGGACGCCAAACCGATACATTGGGGATGATCCGCAGCGAGGCCAAGTGCTCGATAGGTTGATGCGTGGGGCCATCTTCACCCAAACCGATGGAATCGTGGGTGTAAACGTTAATGACTTGGGTGGGCAGCAGTGCCGACATCCGCACCGCATTACGCGCGTAATCGGAAAACACCAAGAAGGTGGCCACATACGGAATAAAGCCACCATGCAAACCTAGACCGTTGGCCAAGGCGGTCATACCGAACTCACGCACACCAAAGTAAATGTAATTACCCTGGGCCGGATCGGTAGCTACATCTTTACTGCCCGACCAAATAGTGTTGTTAGAACCCGCCAAGTCGGCCGAACCACCGGTAAGTTCGGGCAGCAAGGGCGCCATGGCTTCCAGCGCCATTTGCGAGGCTTTACGCGTGGCCACTTTGGGCCCTTCATCTTGCAACTGTTGGATGTAGGCGTCGGTTTTTTCGCGCCAATCGGCCGGTAACTCGCCACTCATACGACGGCTTAACTCGGCGGCCAGTTCAGGATGGGCCGCTTGATAAGCGTCCCAGCGTTGATTCCAATCGCTCTCTAAGCTGGCACCACGCTGTTTAGCGTTCCAGGCCGTGTAAATGTCGTCGGGAATCTCAAAGGCACCATGTTCCCAACCTAATTCAGCGCGGGTGGCAGCGATTTCTTCATCGCCCAAGGGCGCGCCATGGGAAGACGCCGTTCCGCGCTTGGCCGGCGAACCAAAGCCGATCACCGTTTTACAGCAAATCAAACTGGGTTGGTCGGATTCTTGGGCAGCCTGAATAGCGCGATCCAGCGCTTCGGCATCGTGGCCGTCCACATCTTCAATGACATGCCAACCATAAGCACGGAAGCGTGCCGGGGTGTCGTCGCTGAACCAACCTTTCACATCGCCATCGATGGAAATGCCGTTATCGTCGTAGAAGCAGATTAGCTTGCCCAGATTCAACGTGCCCGCTAAGGAACACACCTCGTGGGAAACCCCCTCCATCAAACAACCGTCGCCCGCAAAAACATAGGTGAAGTGATTAAATAACTCCGCCTCATCTTTGTTATAGCGCGCCGCCAGCAGTTGCTCGGCCAACGCCATGCCTACCGCATTGGCTAAACCTTGACCCAAAGGCCCGGTGGTGGTTTCCACACCCACCGTATGGCCAAACTCGGGGTGACCCGGCGTTTTTGAATGCAGTTGGCGGAAATCGCGGAGGTCGTCAATAGACAGGTCATAGCCACTTAAATGCAGCAATGAGTACAACAGCATGGAACCGTGGCCATTGGACAACACGAAGCGATCGCGATCCCACCAGTGAGGATTATCCGGGTTGTGGCGCAGGTGGCGATTCCAAAGAACTTCAGCGATATCCGCCATGCCCATGGGCATACCGGGGTGACCGCTGTTGGCTTGCTGTACCGCATCCATAGACAAGGCGCGGATGGCATTAGCGAGAGTGCGGGAGTCAGTCATGGATCTTAAGAGGGCCATTACATGGGGTAAGTCGCTAATTTTCGCTTATCGCACCGCACCGGGGCAAGGCACAGAGCATGCTTTCACGGGGCTAGATCAAATTTATTCTAAATTAATAAAAAATAAAAACCCCGCACGGAAAGGTACGGGGTTTAAAAAATGATCCCCAACGCGTGGAATGCCGGGGATCATCTCTGCAAAACCATATTTGGCAGTGCTTTTATCGATAAACCTTTAATTCGCCTCGTTTATAGCGGCCCCAATAACTATCGAGTTCACGCTTAACGATGGGGGTGAGCAGGTAAACACCAATCAAATTGGGTACAGACATCACCAAAATCATGCTATCGGCCAGATTCATGACCGCTGCCAAATTTACAGAAGCGCCCAGGATAACCGAGATCATGATAATAACTTTAAATACCAACTCTTTGCCCTTGCCCTCGCCGACCAAGTAGGTCCACGACTTCACACCGTAGTACGACCACGAAATGGTGGTGGAGAAAGCAAATAGCAAAACCGCAAAGAACAGCAGGTACGGGAACCACTCAAACACACTGGCGTAAGCACGTGAGGTTAATGCCACGCCTTCCATACTGGTGTTGGGATCCACTGCACCGGTAATAATGATGACCAAGGCGGTAATAGTACAAATTACAACGGTGTCTACGAACGGTTCGTAGAGTGCCACCAAACCCTCGGTGACCGGCTCGTTGGTTTTTACCGCCGAGTGGGCGATAGCTGCCGAACCTACACCGGCTTCGTTAGAGAACGCCGCGCGACGGAAACCTAAGATCAACACGCCAATGGCACCGCCAGCGACACCTTCAGGGCTAAAGGCACCGTTAATAATCGCGCCAAAGGCGGCAGGCAAGGCACCGATGTTGGAAATAATAATAATCAGGCCCACCAACACATACAGCGCCCCCATGAAAGGAACGATTTTCTCGGTCACTTTCGCGATACTGCGAATACCACCAATGATCACCAAACCCACCAGCACGGCAATTACCGCACCGAAGGCCCAACCGTAGTCTGCCAAGGGGCTGCTGTCGCCGCCGGTAATCACTAATAGTTGACCAAAGGCCTGATTGGTTTGGAACATAGAGCCCGCACCAATAGCACCGCCAATACAGAACACTGCAAAGATCATCGCCAAGGCTTTACCAAAACCCGCCAAAGCCGGATAGTTCTCGGCAATACCGTGGCTTAGGTAATACATTGGGCCGCCAGAAATGGTGCCATCTTCGTTAACACGGCGATACTTCACACCCAAAGTACATTCGGTGAACTTAGACGACATCCCCAGCAAGCCAGCTAAAATCATCCAAAAAGTAGCACCTGGCCCACCGGTGGAAACTGCGATGGCCACACCAGCAATGTTGCCCAAACCTACCGTGCCAGACAACGCGGTCGCCAAAGCTTGGAAGTGGGTTACATCACCTGTGGCATTAGGGTCGGTGTAGTCGCCGCGAATCAAGCGCACCGAGTGTTTCATCGCGCGCAGATTAATAAAGCGGAAGTACAAAGTGAAGAAAGTGGCACCGGTGACCAGCCACACCACAATAAAGGGAATATTGGCGAAGCCCAGATTCAGCTCATAGAAAATAATGTTCGTCAGGGCATCGGAGACCGGCGATACCGCGCGATCAATAAGCTCATCCAAGCTGGCAGCCATTGCCGCGCCTGGTATCAGCAGACCCAGCAGTAAAATCAGATAAACCATGGAATAGCCTTGTTGGTTGGTACAGTTTTCGTTATCGGCACTCAAAAATGCCCGTCCTTAGGGAACCACGGTGACTGGAACATTGGCCAACTGCACCAAAGTGCTGGCCACACTGCCAAACAACATGGTTTTCATTGCCGACTGTCCGCGTCGACCGACCACAATCATATGCGCCTGTTCTTCATCGGCAATACGCACTAAGGTTTTAGCGGCATGTCCATGTTGGATCACACCAGTAGCCTCAAAACCCGCTGCTTTCAATTGCGCAACCACAGGTTCCAACACACTCGCTTGTGCTTGTTCTAACTCTTCTTCACGACGCCGGTGTCGCTCAGCATTTTCTTGCGGTGTATTGAATGAATAAGGCGACCACTCGATGACGTACGCCACCACAATGCGCCCACTACAGCTTTGCGTCCATTGCTTAACGAAATCCAGCGCACGCGCGCCGCCTTCGCTTCCATCGATACCCAGCAGAATTGTCCCACTCATGGTGTCTCCCCAAAATATCGGCCGCCTAATACTACACAGGTCGACAAAGCGCTGACAAACCGGCATTCATCAGCATTCGCTCATTTTATCGTGCCGTCATGGCGTTTTTCCTGCATGAACAAAATCCGGCAGCCATTGTGATTAATGATCATTATCACCACGCAAAACCACTACTTAAGATGCTTATCGAAACTAGCCTGGGCGTGTGGATAAAGTCTAGCGAAAGTGCGCTTTCCACTTGATCGAGCAACCCATCGACGCCACTTGTTCAATCGGTCCTGAGTCGGTTGTGGCGATCTGCTTCATGGCTTCAAATAGCTCACGTGGACGATCATTAACACCTGCCTGAGCGCCAGCATCGTCGAGACGACCTCGATACTGCAACTGTAAATGACGGTTGTAACCAAAGAAATCGGGCGTACACACGGCACCATAAGCGTGGGCAACGGTTTGATTTTCATCCCACAAATACGGGAAGCGGTAGCCAAATTGCTCCACTTCGCGGCACATATTGGGAAAAGAATCTTCCGGGTATTCATCGCCATCATTAGCATTGATGGCCGCAACACCCACGCCCATGGCTATTAGCTCATTGGCATCGCGCACCAGTTTGTCGCGAATGGCTTTGACATACGGGCAGTGATTACAGATAAACATAATCAATAGCCCATTGGGGCCACGCAAGCGCTCCAAATCGTATTCTTCGCCGTCGGTACCGGGCAAAATAAACTCAGGTGCCGGCGCATTAAAATCGCAAATGGGGGTATGCATTAAAGCCATGTGTATCCTTCTTAATAAATGACTGCAAGCGATTGTAAGTTATTTATTTATTTTCTTATGACCGGCACTTCTTGCACTGGCAGAAATGCCGAACTTATGTCAACATTAGTGGTCAGAAGAACATAAAAACCTAAAGCTTAGGAATAAGGGCTGTGAACAGGACAGAACAGCGACAACAGATTAAAGCCAGCGTGCTCGGTGTACTGATGTGTACCGGCAGCTTTGCTGCGTCTGCTGCTGACGATCCTGTTATCAATTGGCTTTCCCCGCATAACGGTCAAAGCCACACCAATGCGCCACTCGCCATTGTGATCAGCCAACCCGCACCCAGCTTGGTTTTTTCGAATAATAGCGACTCGACTCGGGTCAAATTAGCTTTTACTTCGTCGCCCTCTGCGGCGAATTCTGCCCCCCAAAGCTCGCTCAATTTCTCCCAAGCAGCCTATTCTATCGATGCGGCTAACACCATTAGCCTGCACGATAACAACCTTAGCAGCCAAAACGACCTGTTTGGGTTGCACAGCCGCAACACCATTGGCAATGGCTTGGCGGCTAACAACACCTTGGCTCAGAGCAATACCGATAACACGAGCTTAGCGGCACCGACTTGGTCGGTTACTGTTGAGGTTGAACAGCAACTCGCTCAATCGTTAGCAGCCATCGGTCAAATCCACTGCGAAGGTGGCTATTTCAGCCCCAGCGGCTATACCGCCAGCGGTTGTTCGGCAGCACCCTTAGGCCAAAGCCTGCGCCTCGGTGGCAGCTTTAGCCCGGCGTCTGGGGTTGAGTTTGGGCTTGGGATTTTCGATCAACAAAGCAATAGCGGCGCTTTATCTGCCATTTCTCCGGTGGATCAAGGGTTATACAACGCCGCCTTGTTAGCTTCACCTTTAGCGGCACAAGATTTACAGCCGCGCCAAGGCAGCGGTTTTGATATGGATCTCCATCTCAACACCAGCGAATTCAGCCTGGGTCGTTTTCAGATGGATGTGGCCATCGCCGAGTACTTTGGTCAAGAATCCTTAAAACGCGCCACCGCGTTCGATTTCAACCCTCCTTGGTTAAGCACCAACGACTTACAACGCCAAGCGCGCCTGCATTTGGGCTGGAGCAAAGGTGCATTCAGCGGTGGTGTTGAAGGTATTCATCAGGTTTACCAGCCCGGTGCTTTGGCAACGCCCAGCAACGACTGGAACACCTTTAATCTTTACTTCAGCTGGCAAGCGCCTTGGAGTGGCCGCTTCAGTATCGGTGCTACCAATGTGCTCGATACCAGCTTAGAAGACACCAGCACCCAGCAGCCCGATACTCGCCAGCCTCTAGACGGTATTTTCGGCCGCGTACCCTATGTACGCTACAAGCACGATTTATAAATACCGCTCATCTCAAACGAGGCACTTTCAGTTTTCACACGTTCAGTTACCAATGGCCGGCTTCTATAGCCGACCGGCCCATCGTAACTGCGGCTTAAGCTTTGCTTAGACTGCTGCTTAGGGGCCGTGTGGCTGGCAAGATAATTATTCATTAACACCGCCACAGCGTGCACATGCTAGACTCCATGATCATTTTTGTGCTCTCGCTGGCCTGGGTTGCCTGTGAACACTACAAAGGTGATTCGTTACAAATTTCTGTTGAAAGAAACTATGTTGAAAACATCCATGACAAAAAAAACCACTGCCCAAACTAAGTTTGCACAAGCCATACTCGCACTGGTTTTAGGTTTACTGGCAGGATCGCTGTGGGCACAACAGCAGCAAGGATTCTCTTCATTAGAAGAACGTATGACCGCCAAGGAGTTTCGTAACTCGGGCTTGGAAAAACTCAGCGAAGACGAACTCCGCGCCCTTAACGACTGGATTCGTGGTCATTCATTAGGTGCTGAGGAAGGCGGCCAATACGCTGGTAACGATCCGGCCAATCAGGAAGGTGATCGCCGCGGCTTCCGCGATTACTACGGCCAACGCACGCCCATCACAACACGGATCAAAGGCACCTTTAACGGTTGGAATGGCGAAACCGTCTTCGAACTGGAAAACGGCATGATCTGGAAACAGGCCGAGCAACATAAGCTAGGTGCGAAAACCCGCGAAAACCCCGAAGTAACCATTGAACCTGGTTTCTTAAGCGCTTGGTATTTACGCATCGACGGTATTAATAAACGCCTGCGCGTCACTCGTGTCGAGTAATTTGCCGCATCTCAACTGATCTGCCGATTAATTAAGTAACTTAATAATTAAGCAACGGTTGCAAGCAAGGATAGTTTGAGAGCGCTCAAACTTAAGCCGAGTGAGCGCTCTGGATTCAAGCATAAAAAACGCCCTGGATCATGTTGATTCAGGGCGTTTTTTATTCGCTAAACATTATCAAGCCTTGCTCAGAGCATGCTCGCTTTATCGTTATCCCGCTTTATCGTTGTCTGTCAGGGCTTTCAGCAAGCGTTTAAAGCGAAAGATATGATACCGACAGTAACCCTGCCCTAATACACCGGCAGCCAAAGCCACTTTCAACCACAGCGGAATGTTACTGAGCTGGCCGTTGGTGGGAATCCACCAAATAATAATGGCCAAGACCATCACGGTTACTGAGACATGCCCGCCCATACGGTAACGGTAAAGCTGATCTTTCAGAAAACGTCGACGCTCGCCTACATCGGCATCGTCCAGATTCAGAGTGCTACCGCAGTGAGGGCACTGCTGCTGTTGGTCTGAAGTACGTTTGGTACAAGATGGGCAACGAACGATGGCCATAGATCTTCTTCGATAACCTTAATTTTGGATGAAGCGGGGGCGGGGGCGCTCAATACGACTGGCATCATACCAGTTTGAAGTGCAAGCACAGCCCAAGCGCAAGCTCAGCGATTACATTTGCCCGACCTGAGTTAGGTCACCTGGGTTAGATGGCTGGATCCGCCCAACTTAAGTGGGTCCACTTGAACGGACCCACAAAGTAAGGGATTGCATGACAGCAAAGCTTTTAAGTGCAGCAAAGTACTGGCTTTGGTGCTATCGGCAAAACTAGATTTAATCCACGTCTTGCAAGGTTTGAATGACCTGCCCGCGCGATTCAGGATAAAACTCTAACACTGCGCGTAAACCGCCTGAGCGTGGTGAGCTAAAGACAATTCTCCAGCCATAGAGTTCGCACAGGCGTTTCACAATGGCCAAACCCAAGCCCGCGCCTTTGCCATCGGCGGTGTGGCCGCGATAGTGGCGTTCAAAGACTTTGGGTAAGTCATCGGGAGCAATTCCAGGGCCGGTGTCTTGGATCATCACTTGCCCACTTTCCACCGTCAGGGTCACCTGACCTTCTGGGGTGTAGCGGATGGCATTACCCAGCAGATTCCCCACCGTCACCGCGATCACCGCGTCGGGAGCAATCACGCTCAGCTTTTCTTTATGCGCCACCGCAATGGTTAATGCTTTAGCACCGATTAACGGGCGATGCAGCTCGGCCACTTCTTCCACGATATCGCCCACATTACGCGCCCGGCTGTCTTCGGTGGTGCCACGTTCGGCGCGCACCAAGTGCAACAAAGCGGTAGTGATATCAGCCGACTGCCGTGCCGCCCGCGCAATTCGCAATAAGCGCTCGTGGGCTTTGGGTGGCATGTTTGGCATCGAAAGTAGCAGCTCGGTGGCCCCAGTAATGACCGCCAGCGGCGTGCGTAATTCGTGGGAAACATCGGCATTAAAGGCTTTGTCACGCTCAACCAATTCTCGCAAACGCGCCGAGTAGTCATCTAAAGCTTCAGCCAACTGCCCCACTTCATCGTCAGCAAAATGGGTGCTGAGCGCCTGGGGTTCAGCTTCGGAGCCCATGGCGCTGACGCGCCTGGCTAGTTCGCGCACCGGCGACATCACGCGCCCAGACGACCAGCGCCCTAAACCATAAGACAACGCTGAAAACACCAGTACCACGCCCAATAACGCCCAAGACAACTGCCGGGTGATATTACGGTCGGCGGTAACATCGTAGGTGAGAAAAACCCAGAAATCGTCTTCTTTACGAACGGCGGCGCGGTAGGATTTTCCGTTGGTGGAAATCTCGTGCACGCCCGACTCCAAACTACGAAACGGCGCTGGCACGATATCGGCTTTGCCCGGTCGGGTCACGTAACCATCGATACGGGAATAGAAAGGTTCGGCCACGCTGGGGTTTTTGCGCAGCTGCACAACGTAATCGTCCAGCTCCTCTTTCAGCGTGCGCGAAATCAGTTGATCGGTAATGTAGTCTTGCAGCACAAAGGCGCTCACGGCAAAGAGGCCGCTGAGCACCGTACCGAAAATCAGAAACGACAGGATAATCCGGCTTCTAAGCCTTCGTCGGTATTGCATCCGCAGTCACCAAGCGATAACCGATTCCATGGCGTGTTTGAATTAAGGGGTGACTAAAGGGTTTGTCGATCACCGTACGCAAGCTGTGGATATGCACACGCAGGCTGTCGCTATCGGGAAGCTCATCACCCCAAACATAGGATTCCAGCTCTTGGCGCGTCACCACACGCGGGGAAGCTTCCATCAAACGCCGTAAAATTTTCAGACCAATGGGATTCAGCTCCAGTTCGCGTCCTTCACGAATCACCATCAGGGTATCTAGATCGTATTCCAGATCGCCCACCTGCAGTTTGCGGGTGGATTGATTCCGCCCCCGGCGTGTAATGACCTGCAAACGTGCTTCCACTTCTTGCAGCTCAAACGGCTTCACCAGGTAATCGTCGGCGCCACGCTTGAAACCTTCAAGCTTGTCGCTCAGTTGATCGCGGGCGGTGAGCATCAACACCGGAGTTTCTTTCTGCGCTTCGGTACGCAGTCGCTCGCACAGCTCTAGACCATCCATCCCTGGCAGGGATAAATCCAACACCAGGGCGTCAAATTCATGTTCAACCGCCAGCCTTAAACCACTCACGCCGTCGCCAGCGTAATCGATGGTGTGGCCGCGATCTTCCAGGAAATCGCCCAAGTTGGCGGCAATATCGGGATTATCTTCGATGATCAGTATTCGCATGAACGCTATATCAACCTTGTAAAAAGCTGGTAATGAAACACGCCTCCCGGCGCATATCGGCAAATGACAGTTAAAAAAAAGCCCAAGCGGATGTCGTGCCATCACGCTTGGGCCTATACTGCCCCGTTAACCGTAATCTCAGCAGTGCTTCGCTGGCTTTGTTACCAAAGTTACAGCAAGGTTAAGCATACGCTTGTGTGCGTTAAAGCCGGGTTAAAACGTTTAACATTTGGATTACCGTCAGGTTACAGAATGTAAAGCCTTTAAAATCAATAAGCTACAAACCCCAAAAAACAAAGCGGACGCCATAGGCATCCGCTTTGTTAGTCCGCAAAATAGAGATCTGCAAATGCGTACGGCAGCCTGCGGCATGCCTTATCTCAAATCGATACCGATCTAGTCGGTATCGAGCACTTCGATGCCATCCATACCTTGCATTAAGCTGTCGGCATTACCGCCTTGGGCCAGTTTAATCGCCAAGCGCACCTCATTGGGCGAGTCGGCGTGGCGCAGGGCGTCTTTGTAGGTAATGCATCCTTCTTGATACAAGCGCACCAAGCTTTGGTCGAAAGTCACCATACCGTGGTGGTTGGATTCTTTCATGATGGGCTTGATTTCGTGGATATCGCCTTTGCGGATTTTCTCTTGCACCAAAGGTGTGTTGAGTAGAATTTCCAACACAATATGACGCCTGCGGCCATCCACCGAGGGCAATAATTGCTGTGCCACAACGCCGCGCAAGTTGAACGATAAATCCAGTAATACCTGATCGCGCTGATCTTCTGGGAAGAAGTGCAAGATACGATCCATAGCCTGGTTAGCGTTATTGGCATGGAGGGTGGTTAAGCACAAGTGACCGGTTTCGGCGAAGGCAATGGCGTGTTCCATGGCCTCACGGGTTCGTACCTCACCGATAAGAATCACATCGGGAGCCTGACGCAAGGTATTGCGTAGCGCCACCTCGAAGGAGTCGGTATCGATGCCAACTTCACGCTGCGTGATGATACTTTTAGCATGATGGTGCACGTACTCGATGGGATCTTCCACCGTAATAATGTGCCCGGTCATGCTTTGGTTTCGATAACCCAGCATCGCCGCTAAGGTGGTGGATTTACCGGTACCCGTCGCACCTACCATGATAATGATGCCCCGTTTCGTGAGCGCCAAATCTTGCAGGGTGTCGGGTAGATCCAGCTGATCGAAGGTGGGAATACGGGTTTCGATACGACGACACACCATTCCCACACGATGCTGCTGGTAAAACGCACTCACACGAAAGCGCGCACTATCATCGAGCGCCACCGCAAACTGGCATTCGCGGGTTTCATCGAATTCTTTGCGTTGATCCGGGCTCATTAAGCTCACCACCACTTCTTTGGTGTCTTCGTCGCCTAATACCCGGTCGGTGATGGGCTGAATTTTGCCGTGCACCTTAATGCATGGCGGCACGCCCGCCGTAACGAATAAATCCGAACCTCGATCTTCATGCAGCTTACGCAGCCACGCTTGCACATTATTCATGCCTGTTACTCCTAAAAAAGCGGCGCCGATTTAGGCGAACGCTGCTTTGTTGTTGGCACGACGTGCGGCTTCTTGCTTCAACACTAAGCCTTGGCGTACCAGGTCTTCCAAGCATTGGTCGAGGGTCTGCATGCCCACATTCTGACTGGTTTGAATGGCGGAATACATTTGCGCCACTTTATCTTCACGAATGAGGTTTTTAATAGCCGGTGTGGCAATCATAATTTCGTGTGCTGCCACACGACCACCACCCACTCGCTTCAGCAGGGTTTGTGAAATCACCGCACGCAAGGATTCCGACAACATGGAGCGCACCATGGGCTTTTCGCCAGCGGGGAATACGTCGATGATCCGGTCAATGGTTTTTGGTGCCGAGCTGGTATGCAAGGTACCGAATACCACGTGGCCCGTTTCAGCAGCGGTCAGTGCCAAACGAATGGTTTCTGTATCCCGCATCTCGCCCACCAGAATCACATCGGGATCTTCCCGCAGCGCTGAGCGCAGGGCTTGGTTAAAGCCATGGGTATCACGATGCACCTCGCGCTGGTTCACCAGACATTTTTTACTGGTGTGCACGAATTCGATGGGATCCTCAATGGTTAAAATATGACCGTAGTCGGTTTTATTGAGGTAATCGATCATCGCCGCCAGGGTGGTTGATTTACCCGAACCGGTGGGCCCGGTGACCAAAATCATTCCCCGAGGTACTGCCACAATATCTTTAAACACCGCCGGGCAGTTGAGATCTTCCAGCGTCAGGATTTCGCTGGGAATCACACGGAATACCGCGCCAACGCCACGGTCTTGGCGGAAGGTATTCACACGAAAACGTGCAAGCCCTGGAACCGAGTACGAGAAGTCAGCCTCTAAATTAGCCTCGAAGTCACGACGCTGGCGGTCGTTCATGGTGCTATAGGCTAATTCGGTGACTTGTTTATTATCGAACGCGTCGACGTTGATGCGGCGCACATCACCGTCAACACGGATCATAGGCGGTAAACCCGCCGATAAATGTAAATCTGATGCCTTGTTTTTTACGGTGAAGGCAAGCAGTTCAGTAATATCCATGGCGCCTCCTGAGTTCGCGCTGGCAGTACAATGTCTTCCTTGGCTGAGCGTAATTGCCCTGGATGAAAAACCTGGTTTCCATCATATCACTACCACCCACACTAATTGAGACAAGCATGCCAAGCCCTCTGAAACAGCAATACGAAAAGGTTTTAAGCCGTTTACAGCATGCCTGCCAGGTGGCTGGTCGAAACCAGGATGTTGCTTTGCTGGCAGTCAGCAAAGGGCATCCTGCCACGGCAGTGCATGCGTTGTCAGCCCTTGGACAGCGTGCATTCGGAGAAAATTATCTACAAGATGCATTAGCGAAGATCGAACAACTTAAAAGTCTCGATTTGGAGTGGCACTATATTGGCGGCTTGCAAAGTAATAAAACCCGCGCGGTGGCTGAGCATTTCAGCTGGGTACAGAGTGTGGATCGTTTGAAAATTGCCCAGCGTCTGAACGATCAACGACCAAAACCCCTGCCGCCATTGCAGGTGTTAATTCAAGTCAATATTGATGACGAACCGCAAAAGTCGGGTGTGGCCAGTGCCGATGCCCTAAGCCTTGCCGCCGCCATCGATCAGCTACCGCGTTTAAACTTACGCGGCATCATGGGCATTCCCAGTGCGGATGTTGAGGCTGCAACGACTCAACAGAGTTTTTTCCGCCTCAAGGCACTGTATGATCAGCTCTCGGCCACCTACGATCAGATCGATACTTTATCGATGGGCATGTCGGGTGACCTCGAAACTGCGGTGGCTGCGGGCAGCACCATGGTAAGAATTGGCACCGACATCTTTGGTCCGCGACAATACGCCCAAAAGGCGCGCCCGGCAGAGGGTTCAAATTCACTTTGAATCACTTGCCAGCGCCATAATGAGCGAGGATCAGAATCAGCCGTAGCGCATCACCATGCCTCATTTCTGATCAAGCCACTCGCAGTTAAACTTCTTTATCGTTGAGCCTTGATTGCGGGCTCGATTTGGAATCTTAGTGAACACTATGAACGACACAAGCGCACGCCAATGGTCATCCACCCTCACCTTTATTGGTGGTGGCAATATGGGCGGCAGCCTCATCCAAGGCCTGTTGAAGCAAGATTACCCCAGTAGCCACCTGCGTGTGGCTGACCCAAATCAGGCGGTGTTAAGCCCGTACCGCTACCAAGGTGTGCAATGCGATAGCGATCCGGCCACGCTGTGCCAGGGTAGCGATGCCATCATCTTGGCGGTTAAGCCGCAAATCATGCCTCAGGTTTTAGCGAGCTTGGAAGGTGCCGTTACACCCAATCAGCTGTTAATCAGTGTGGCTGCCGGTATCACCATCGATTA